>NZ_JAHBDP010000022.1:0-130379 GCF_019956495.1 Pseudomonas sp. BF-B-26
GGCGTCGGTACATCCAGCATCTATGTGACTGGAATACCGCCTTCGCGAGCAAGCCCGCTCCCACATGAACCACCCACCTCGCTGCAATTTGGTGCGTTCAACAATCATGCGCACCAAGTTCATTCAGTTTCCTGCAACATCCTGACCCTCCCACCAAGTTACGACAGGCATTTCCTACGCATCACCCGATTGGCAAGCCCCTTGCTCTAGCCTAAGCATCGTCCAATGCTGGAAGCCTTCCGATGCTGGTGATTCATCGCAGAATCGACCCTCAACCCGTCTGGGCCGCCGAGTTGCACCTGACCTTCGAAGCCCGGAGCAAAAGCCGTTTGCGCTGTTTCAGTGCCGAGGGTGAAGACGTCGGGCTGTTTTTAGAGCGCGGTCAGCCACCGCTGCATGACGGCGAGTGCCTGCAAGCCGAAGACGGGCGCATCGTGCGCGTCTGTGCCCGGGCCGAACAACTGCTGCACGTCACCTGCGCCAACGCTTTCGAACTGACTCGCGCGGCCTATCACCTGGGCAACCGCCACGTCGCCCTGCAAGTCGGCGATGGCTGGTTGCGCCTGCTCGACGACTACGTGCTCAAGGCCATGCTCGAACAGCTTGATGCCAAGGTCGAAAACATTGAAGCACCGTTCCAGCCGGAACACGGCGCCTACGGCGGCGGCCATCACCACTCGCGCCACGGCGATGAGGACTTCAACTACCCGCCAAAACTGCACCAGTTCGGCGTGCGGCTATGAACCCGGCCTGGGCGCTGTTGCGCCTGGCCAGTCCGCAGTTGCCGATTGGCGGATACAGCTATTCCCAAGGTCTGGAAATGGCGGTGGATAACGGCCGGGTGAATGATCCTGACAGCGCCCGTCGCTGGATCAGTGATCAGTTACTGCTGAACCTGGCGCGTTTCGAAGCGCCGTTGCTGCTCGCCCATTGCGTGGCTGCCCTTGATGGAAACTGGGGTGAATTGCTGCAACGCTGCGAAGAACATCGCGCCAGCCGGGAAACTCGCGAGCTGCATCAGGAAAGCCGGCAGATGGGTTATTCGTTGCAGCAACTGCTCAACGGTTTGCCAGAACTCGATGCGCCCGCCCGTGCTTTTCTCGAACAACGTCCCGAGCCGCACCTGGCCCTCGGCTGGGCACTGGCCGCTCGCGCCTGGAATATCAGCCCGCAAGATGCGCTGGCGGCGTGGCTCTGGAGCTGGCTGGAAAACCAATTGGCGGTGCTGATGAAAACCCTGCCACTGGGCCAGCAAGCCGCGCAACGCCTGACCAGCCAATTGCTGCCGCTGCTGCAAGAGGCTCAGCAGAACGCCACCCGAATCAACCCCGAACACTATGGCAGCGCTGCTTTCGGCCTGTCCCTGGCGTGCATGGCCCATGAGCGCCAGTACAGCCGTCTATTCCGTTCCTAGGGCCTGTTATTTTGGCCCTGTTATTTTGGAGAAGCACATGAACACACAACCTCTGCGCGTCGGCATCGGCGGCCCGGTCGGCTCCGGCAAAACCGCGTTGACTTTGGCCCTGTGCCTGGCGCTACGCGACCGCTACAACCTGGCGGTGGTCACCAACGACATCTACACCCGTGAAGACGCCGACTTTCTGGTGCGCAACGAAGCCCTGGCGCCAGAGCGCATCATCGGCGTGGAAACCGGCGGCTGCCCGCACACGGCAATCCGCGAAGACGCCTCGATCAACCTCGAAGCCGTGGACCAACTGAACCGCCGCTTTCCTGGGCTGGACCTGATCCTTGTGGAGTCCGGTGGCGACAACCTGTCTGCCACCTTCAGCCCGGAACTGTCCGACCTGACCATTTACGTGATCGATGTCTCGGCCGGCGACAAGCTGCCGCGCAAGGGTGGGCCGGGGATCTGCAAATCGGATCTGCTGGTGATCAACAAAATCGACCTCGCGCCCTTGGTGGGTGCATCGCTGGAACTGATGGACAGCGACACCAAGCGCATGCGCAACGGCAAACCGTTCGTTTTCAGCAACCAGAAAACCGGCCTCGGCCTGGAAGAAATCATTGCCTTCATCGAACGCCAGGGCCTGCTGATAGCGGCGTGAACGCCCTCAATTTTTATCAACAAGGAAGCTATCCATGACACTTAAACGCATTCTGGGCGCCATGGCCCTGCTGCTGACCCCGGCCATCGCCTTCGCCCACCCGGGGCATGGCGACAACGGTTTGATCGCCGGCATCAGCCACCCGGTCGGTGGCCTCGATCACTTGTTGGCGATGGTTGCGGTCGGTTTGTGGGCGGCACAACAGAAAGGCGCTGCACGCTGGGCGCTGCCGTGCACATTCGTCGGCATCATGCTGATCGGCGGGTTGCTGGGGTTTGAAGGGCTGAACCTGCCGGCGCTGGAGAGCGCGATTGCGGCGTCGGTGCTGGCGCTGGGTCTGGCGGTGGCGTTGGCCGTGCGCCCGCCGTTGAGCCTCGCCGTTGCGGCAACCGCTTTGTTTGCGCTGTTCCATGGGGTGGCGCACGGACTGGAGTTGCCGCAGATGTCGAGCCCTTGGGCGTATGCAGCGGGGTTTGTAGCGGCGACAGCTGCGTTGCATGGATTGGGTTACGCCGTAGTGCGGGTGTTACCGCAAGCGGTGGCGCCGTTGGTTCGACTGGCGGGGGCGGCCTCGGCGGCGACTGGCGTGTGGTTGTTGGCGGGTTGATTTCTTTATCGCCTGTGATGGCCTCATCGCGAGCAAGCTCAGCTCCCACAATGGAATGCGTACTCCTGTGGGAGCCGAGCTTGCTCGCGATAGCGGTCTGACAGACACCGCCTCTCTCCAGTCGGTCTCTCCCACAATGGAATGCGTACTTCTGTGGGAGCCGAGCTTGCTCGCGATAGCGGTCTGATAGACACCACATCTCTCTGGCCGACCTCTCTGCTAACATGTCGCGCAATCAACCCTGCCGTGACGACGCCAGCCAATGCCGCCTGTTTCCCGCTCCGCCTCCCAGCCTGAATTGACCGCTCTGTTTGCCTCGGTGCAACAGCACTTTTTGGACGTGATCGTGCCGCTCTGGCAAGGGCCCGGCTGGAATGCCGACATGGCGCTGCCCTATGAAGCGCTGGACGCCGAGCACCAACCGCTGCCGCCCCAACGCTACCGGGCGATGGCCTGCGCGCGGCAGCTTTACCTGTTTTCCAGCCTGATCGGCCAGGTACCGGCCACCGAAGAGCGCGCCGCAGCGCTGTTCCGCTCCCTGCAGCAGCATTTCCACGATGCCGAGCATGGCGGCTGGTTCTATAGCGTCGACCCCCAGGGTGCACCGCTGGATCAGCGCAAAGACCTCTATACCCACGCTTTCATCCTGTTCGCCTGCGCCCATTACTGGGACAAGGTCCGCGAGCCGCGGGTGGAATCGGTACTCAACGCCGCACTAGAAGTGGTCGCGCAGCGCTTTGCCACGGGCGACGGCCTGTACGAAGCCAGCCTCGACCGTGACTGGTCTTCGCTTGAGTCGGGGCCGCTGCAAAACCCCCTGATGCACTTGGCCGAAGCTTTCCTCGCCACGCTGTCGGTGCGCGAAGACGTCGCCGTGCAAGACGCGCTCGTCGAGTTATGCACAGCCATGCAGAAGCGTTTTATCGACCCGCAACACTGTGTGCTGATGGAAAAACCGCTGGGCGCTGTGGATAACTGGTTTGAACCGGGGCATCAGTTCGAGTGGTATTTCCTGCTGGAGTCGTCTTCGTTGCTGCGTGGTTCGACCCTGCATGCTTCTCTGGAACGCGCCTTTGCGTTCACCGAACAACTGGGTGTCGATCAACAGACCGGCGCCGTGCGGGCGATGCTCGACCTGGAACCGGACAGCCCACCTCGGGACGCTACACAGCGAATCTGGGCGCAGGCTGAATACCTGCGTGCCCTGACCTTGCGGCCAGACAGCGAGGCCGCGGTGCTACGCCAATTGCAGGCGCTGCAACAGCATTCCCTGCACAAGGGTGGCTGGTATGAGTGTCGTGATGAGAACGGTGATGTGACACGTCGGGACATGCCGTCGACCACACCTTATCACTTGGCAACCTGCTATCGCGGACTGGCCGACTATCTTCGCTGATTGGGCGATCGCCTTCGCGAGCAAGCCCGCTCCCACAGGGGTTGTGTCGTTCGCGAAATGGCGATTCAACATAAAACCTGTGGGAGCGTGGCTTGCCCGCGATGGCCGTTACGCGGCCTTAAGCCTTGGCATTACGCTCAATCGCAAACCCACTCCACGTCTGGCTCACCGGCATCAGCTCCAGGCTGTTGATGTTGATGTGAGCCGGGGCATTGAGCACCCAGAAAATGGTCTCGGCGATGTCTTGCGGCTGGATCGGCTCGGCACCGGCGTAGGTCGCGTTGTAACGCTCCTGGTCACCGGCGAAACGCACCAGTGAGAACTCGCTTTCGCACAGGCCCGGCTCGATATTGCTCACCCGCACACCCGTACCTTGCAGGTCGCAGCGCAGGTTCAGGGAGAACTGTTTGACGAATGCCTTGCTCGCGCCATACACATGGCTACCCGGGTACGGGTAATTGCCGGCGATGGAGCCAAGGTTGACGATGCCGGCACCGCGACCGTGAGCGATCAGGCGGGGCAACAACAGACGAGTGCTGTACATCAGGCCTTTGATGTTGGTGTCGACCATGGTGTCCCAATCGTCGAGGTCGCACTTGGGCGCCGGGTCAACGCCCAGGGCCAGCCCGGCGTTGTTGATCAGCCCGCGCAGTTTGGCGAAGGACGGCGGCAGGTTGGCAATCGCCTCCTCCATGGCCTTGCGATCACGCACGTCGAGCACCAGGCCATGCACCTCGGTCTGCTTCGACAACTCGGCGCACAGCGCATTGAGGCGCTCTTCACGACGACCGGTCAGCACCAGTTTCCAGCCGGCCTCGGCAAAACGACGGGCGCAGGCTTCACCAAAACCGGAGGTCGCGCCGGTAATAAACAGGGTGTTGGACATCGTGTTCTCCTTGCTTCGGCTGATCGACAGCCACTGGAATAGAAAATCAGCAGCCAGCATGCCCGGCCTTGCCCACAGCGGCAACTACCGTACGAGCTGTACAAAAAACGATCAAACGTTGCGACGCCTTACCTGCCGTGGCTTTCAGCCATGTGCGCGCACCTTATCCACAGGCCGGTCCACAGTTTCCGGGGGCAAGTGGAAAAGCTGTAAGCCGCTGTGTACAAGGCTTTGCGGGCAAATTGGAAATTTTTTTGCTTGACCCTGGATCGCCGGGTGTGTAGCCCATGGCATTTTGCACGATTGACCGGTCATACCGACGATGGCGCCAAGCCAGTAACTACGGCCTTCAGCCGAGTCTTTCCAGAGTTTAACCACAGACTTATCCACAGGCAGCTGCACCCTGTTTCTGCCCGTTTTCGTCACCAACAAAAAGGTTGACAAAGCCCGCTCGCGGTCTTGTAAAAACGCCTGATCAAAAAACAACCACAACTCTGCAAGCCACGGTTTCAAAGGCTTTCAGCCAGCTACTCCCACGTTATTCACAGCCAGCTCCACAGCAAACGGGGACAAGTCAAAACCGTGACAAAACAACTATTTGCAGCGGCTTTATGTCGCGCTTTGAGAGCTTGTGAATATTGTTTTCCACAATTTCCAGAAAGCACACAGAGACACCTGTGGAAGATACCTGTGGGAGTGAGCCTGCTCGCGATAGCGGTGGATCAGTCACTTCAACGTTGACTGACCTATCGCTATCGCGAGCAGGCTCACTCCCACATTGATTTGTGGTGTTTGGGAGATGTAAAAAAGCCCCGGCGATTGCTCGTCGGGGCTTGTGCATAACAACGCAGAATCAGTGGCCGCCGAGATAGGCGTTACGCACTTCCTCGTTGACCAGCAGCTCCTTGCCGGTGCCCGTGAGGCGGATCTCGCCGTTGACCATCACGTACGCCCGGTCCGACAGTTTGAGGGCGTGGTTGGCGTTCTGCTCCACCAGGAAGATGGTCATGCCGGTTTTGGCCAGCTCCCGCAGGGTTGCGAAGATCTGTTTCACCACAATTGGCGCCAGACCCAGGCTCGGCTCGTCAAGCAACAACAGTTTCGGCCGGCTCATCAACGCACGTGCGATAGCGAGCATTTGCTGCTCGCCGCCGGACATGGTCATCGCCCTCTGGGTGCGCCGCTCTTCGAGTCGCGGGAACAACTCGAACATGCGTTGCATGTCTTCCTTGGCGTACTTGTCACCGATAGGAATGGTGCCCATCAGCAGGTTTTCCTCGACGGTCATGTCAGGGAACACCCGCCGGCCTTCCGGCGATTGAGCGATGCCGTTGGACGCGATGTAGTGGGACGACTTGTGGGTGATATCCACACCCTGATAGATGATCTGCCCGTCCGCCGCCCGCGGCTGACCGAAAATCGACATCAGCAGGGTCGATTTGCCGGCGCCGTTGGAGCCGATCAGGCTGACCGTTTCCCCCTCATTGATGTGCAGCGAGACATTCTTCAGAGCCTGGATTGGCCCGTAAAACACATCCAGATCCTTCAGTTCGAGGATGGGTTGGCTCATAGCACCACTTCCTCTTCATCGGCGCCCAGGTAGGCCGCAATCACTTTCGGATCGTTACGAATCGCATCAGGCCCGCCCTCGGCGATGACGATGCCGTGGTCCAGCACCACGATGTGGTCGGAAATGCTCATTACCATGCCCATGTCGTGTTCGATCAGCACCACGGTCAGATCGTGCTCGTCGCGCAGCAGCCGGATCATCGCGCTCAGCGCTTCGGTTTCCTGAGGGTTGAGGCCGGCGGCCGGTTCATCGAGGCAGATGATCTGCGGCCGGGTGCACATGGCCCGGGCGATTTCCAGACGGCGTTGCTGACCGTAGGACAGCTCACCGGCCAGACGGTTGGCGCAGTCCACCAGATCCACCACTTCCAGCCAGTAGAACGCGTGGTCCAGCGCATCGCTTTCAGCCTTGCGATAGCCCTTGGTGTTGAGGATGCCGGCCAGCATGTTGCGGTTGACCCACATGTGTTGGGCCACCAGCAGGTTTTCCAGCACCGACATTTCCTTGAACAGGCGAATGTTCTGGAAGGTCCGCGCCAGGCCGGCACGGTTCACCAGATGAGTGCCGCCGAACATCTTGTAGTGGAGCCGGCTGATGAAGTTTTTCGGCGATACAAAATCAGTCGCCTTGAACGGTTCACCCAGCATTTTGATGACATCGGTCCGCTCGCCACGCACGTTGAGTTCGATCTTGCCGCCCGAGGCCTTGTAGAACCCGGTCAGGCAGTTGAACACGGTGGTTTTGCCGGCGCCATTGGGGCCGATCAGGGCGAAGATCGAGTTGCGCTTGACCTTCAGGCTGACATCGTTCAACGCCTTGATGCCGCCGAAGTGCATCATCAGCTTCTCGACCGAGAGTACGACTTCGCTCATGGCGCTACTCCTTTACGCGGGGTCACACCGGTACGGCTGATCCGAATCAGGCCGCGCGGTCGCCAGATCATCATCAACACCATCAGGACGCCGAACAGCAGCACGCGATATTCCGCGAACCCCCGCAGCAGTTCCGGGGCGACGGTCAGCACGAACGCCGCAATCACCACGCCGATGGTCGAGCCCATGCCGCCGAGTACCACGATGGCGAGGATCAATGCCGATTCGAAGAAGGTGAACGAGGTCGGGTTGACGAAACCTTGATAGGTGGCGAAGAACACACCCGCCAGACCGGCCGTCGATGCACCGATGGTGAACGCCGAGAGCTTCACCAAAACATGGTTCAGGCCCATGGAACGGCAAGCGATTTCATCTTCACGCAAGGCTTCCCAGGCGCGACCGACCGGCATGCGAGTCAGGCGGTGCTTGATGTACAGCACGGCCAATACCACCAGGAACAACACCGCATAGATGAAGTAGTACTTCACATCCGGGTTGTAGGCAATGCCAAAGAACTCATGGAAAGGTACGCCGCCGTCCTTTGCTCTTTTGCCGAACTCGAGGCCGAAGAACGTCGGCAACGGGGCCGGCATACCATTTGGGCCGCCAGTCAGTGACAGCCAGTTGTTGAGAATCAGACGGATGATTTCACCGAAGCCCAGGGTCACGATCGCCAGGTAGTCACCGTGCAGGCGCAGCACCGGGAAACCGAGGATGCAACCGGCAAGGCCCGCAGTGATCGCCGCCAGCGGCAGCACCGTCCAGAAGCCCAGCCCCAGGTATTGATATCCGAGCGCCAAACCGTAGGCACCGATGGCGTAGAACGCCACGTAACCCAGGTCGAGCAGACCAGCCAGACCGACCACAATGTTCAACCCCAGGCCCAGCAACACGTAGATCAGTCCGAGGATGACCACGCCCAACAGGTAGGAGTTGGAGAAGAACGGGAACACCACGGCGATGACAATCACCAGCGGCACGATCCAGCGCAGGCGGGTTTTGTAATCGGGTGGCAGTACATGAACCCCGGAGCCGGTGCTTTCAAAGCCTTCGAGGATTTTCAGGCCCTTGGGGGATTGCAGGAACAGGCTCAGGGCAAAGCGGCCGGCCATGACAATCGCAACGATCCAGGCCACGCGCGTCGGCTGCAGGTTGAAGCCGTAGCCGTCAAGGACAATGCCGACAATCGGGCCGAACACAATCAGGGCGACAAGGCCGGCAAGAATCGCGTCAACCAGGCTTCTTTTGACATCAATGGTTTTTTTAGTGGTTGAAGACATCGCTTACACCTTCGACACAAGAGGACGGCCGAGCAGGCCTTGGGGCCGAAAGACCAGAACGAGAACGAGCAGCGAGAAGCTGAAAACGTCTTTGTAGTCCGAGTTCACCAGACCTGAGAACAGCGACTCGGAGATCCCGAGAATGATCCCGCCGAGCATGGCGCCAGGCAGCGAACCAATGCCGCCAAGTACCGCAGCGGTGAACGCCTTGATGCCGATGACGAAGCCTGCGTAGAAGTCGAACGTGCCGTAGTTCATGGTGATCAACACGCCGGCCAGGGCCGCCATTGCTGCACCGATGATGAACACATAGGAAATCACTCGATCGGTGTTGATCCCTAGAATCGAGGCCATCTTGCGGTCTTGCTGGGTCGCGCGGCACATGCGGCCGAGCTTGGTGTACTTGATGACGTAGGTCAGCAGGCCCATCCCGACAAACGCGGCGACCAGAATGAAGATCTTGGTGTAGGTGAGTTGTACGAAGCCGCTCCCGACTTCAACTCGCCATGCACCGGTCAGCAGTGTAGGTACGCCTTGTTGACGGGCGCCCTGGGCGATCTGTGCATAGTTTTGCAGGATCAGCGAAATACCGATGGCGCTGATCAGCGGTGCCAGTCGTGTGGAGTTGCGCAACGGTTTGTAGGCGACGCGCTCGATGACCCAGCCATACACCGCCGTGACGATGATGGTGAAGACCAGGGTGCCGAGCATCAGCAGAGGGAAGGATTCAATACCGAAGTAAGCCAGCAGAGCCAGACTGATTGCCGCGAGGTAAGCGGAAATCATGTAAACCTCGCCGTGGGCGAAGTTGATCATGCCGATGATGCCATAGACCATTGTGTAGCCGATGGCGATCAGGCCATAGACCGACCCGAGGGTCAGGCCGTTGACCAGTTGCTGCAGGAAAATACCATCCATAACGCAATCTCACGCATTTGAGAGACTGCACAGAAGCGGGTTGCAACGGACCGGGGTTCAGCCGCCGGCGCAACACGGTTGTGTGCAGCTCTACGAGAAAAGACAGGTACTGCACGGACATGTTGATTGATCTGCCCGGTGCACCAGGCCCCGGGCAGATCAGCAGTTCATATCACTTCTGTTTTTCCAGCTGGTGGTATTTGCCGTCCTTGTCCCACTGGTAAACCACGTAGTCGGAGACTTTCAGGTCGCCTTTGCTGTCCCAGGTCTTCTCGCCCATGACGGTTTTGACTGGGTTCTTCTTCAGCCACGCGGCAGCGTCTTCGCCCTTGTTGGACTTGGCGCCGTTGAAAGCTGCAGCCAGGGTTTGAACCGAAGCGTAGGCGTACAAGGTGTAGCCTTCAGGCTCGGTGCCTTTTTTGCGGAACTCGTCCACTACCGTCTTGCTGTCAGGCAGCAGGCGCGGGTCGGCGCCGAAGGTCATGTACACGCCGTCAACGTTTTGCGGGCCACCGGCGGTGGTCACCAGCTCGTCGGTCACGATGCCGTCATCGGACATGAACTTGACGTCTTTGAGGCCTTGTTCACGCAGTTGGCGAACCAGTGGACCAGCTTCCGGGTGCAAGCCGCCGAAGTAGACCACGTCGGCACCGGCCGCACGGATCTTGGTCACCACGGCGCTGAAGTCTTTCTCGCCGCGGGTCAGGCCTTCGTACAACACTGGCGTTACGCCGCGCTTGACCAGTTGTGCCTTGGTGGCGTCCGCCAGACCCTGACCGTAGGTGTCTTTGTCGTGCAGCACCACGACTTTCTTGCCTTTGAGCACGTCGACGATGTAGTCGCCGGCCACGATGCCTTGCTGGTCGTCACGACCGCACATACGGAACATGGCGCTCAGGCCGCGTTCGGTAACTTGTGGGTTGGTGGAGCCTGGAGTGATCGCGATGATGCCCGCTTCGTCGTAGATCTCCGAAGCCGGGATGGTCGAGGAGGAGCAGAAGTGACCGACTACGCCAGCGACTTTCTGGTTGGTCAGGTCCTTGGCGACCGTCACAGCCTGTTTCGGTTCGCAGGCGTCATCGCCTTTGACCAGTACGATTTTTTCCCCGTTTACGCCGCCCGCTGCGTTGACCGCATCGGCCGCAGCCTGTGCACCCTTCATGTACTGCTCGCCAAATGCCGCGTTGGCGCCTGTCATAGGTCCCGCCACACCGATTTTCACATCAGCCTGTGCAAACGCAGAAACACCCAACGCAGTTGCCACTGCGAGGGCCAAAAAGCCTTTTTTGTAAAACGTCTGGGACATGAGGTGGTGCTCCAAGGGTTTTTTTTAGTTGGCACTGCGACTTCCTGAATGCTCAGAGCAAGGGCCGTGCCATCGGTTTTTTATTCTGAAAAAAGTCGCTGCTTTATTGTTATTTCGACTGTTTCGATCCCATTTTCATTGGGCGTGCAACCGTCTAAACCGCGGAAGGTGAAACCATTTATTTTTAAAGGCGCAACCCTAGCGCGCCATCATTGCAACCGCGGCGCCAAACGACGTGCAACCAGCCTGTAACAACGTGCGTCACCGAAGTGCACACTGCTGGTGCGCAACTGCTACAACCCGCACCTTTTACAGGCTAGCCGCTGCGCGAAAAAGCGCCGCTTTCAGCAACAAATTTCAACAATCAAATAACGATCCGCAGGCACTGGCCTGCGTGATACAGCGAGAATCCGGCCTCGTACAGACAGCTGCGCAATCCCACACCCGCCAATGGCTGCATGGGCGCAAAGGGAATCGGCAGCGCTTGAGGATTACCGTTACACAGATAATCGGCAAAGGCTTTACCGACCACCGTGCCAGTCGTGACGCCCCGGCCGTTGTAACCGGTGACTGCCACTAAACCGGGCGCTGGCTCGAACAAACGCATCAAATGATCGGGGGTGAAGGCGATGCAACCGGTCCAGGTGCACTCCCATTCCACCGGTTTGAGATAAGGAAAATAGTGCTGCTGAACCCGGTCGGCCCAGGCTTTGAGAAACCAGGTCGGTTTCTGATTGCCATTACCGAGACTGCCGAGCAGCAGACGGCCGTCCTTATCGCGACGAATACTGCTGAGGACCTGGCGGGTGTCCCAGGAACCCTGGCCACCGGGGAGAATTTGCTGCGCAGCCTCTTCGGTCAGCGGGACCGACGCCACTTGATAGTAATAACCGGGGAAGAAGTTACGCCGCAATTGCGTCCAGTCACCTTCGGTGTAGGCGTTGGAGGCAATCACCACTTGCTCGGCAAGCACCGAACCCTGAGCGGTTTGTACCGACCAGTGCTGGCCCTGACGTTCGAGTCGGGTCACCGGGGAATGATCGAACAACTGACCGCCGAGACCGATGGCCGCTTTGGCCAGCCCCGTCGTGTAAGCCATTGGGTTGATCGTGCCGGCACGTCGATCGAGCAGCGCAGCGGCGATCTTTTTGGTGCCTGTTGCTTGTTCGCAGGCTTGACCGGTCAGCAGTTCCACCGGCGCGCCACGACGTTTCCATTGTTCTTCACGACTGCGCAAATCCGCTTCGCCACGGGCGTTGTGCGCCATGTGCAGCGTGCCTTCGCGACGCAGCTGGCAGTCGATGTTGTACTTATCCACAAGGCTGAACACCAGGGACGGTGCCGCACCGAGCATGCGATTGAGCTGACTGCCGACCGCCTCGCCAAAACCGGCTTCGATCTCGTCCGGTGGAATCCACATCCCGGCATTGACCAGCCCGACGTTGCGCCCCGATCCGCCATGACCGGCGCGATGGGCTTCCAGTACACAGACGCTTTTGCCTTTTTCCAGCAGATGCACCGCCGCCGACAGACCGGTAAAACCGGCGCCGATGACGCAGACATCGACCGTCACTTCGCCCTTGAGCGCCGTGTTGTCAGGCCTTTGCGGCGTCAGTTTTTCCCACAGACACTCTTCGCGTAACGGCATTGCCAGACTCCAACAAAAACCTAACAGATACACAGTTCAAGTGTGGGAGCGGGCTTGCTCGCGAAGGCGGCGGCACATCCAACATTAATGTGACTGACAGACCGATTTCGCGAGCAAGCCCGCTCCCACAGGGGATCACTGTTCGACTCGAGATTTAGTCGAAGGTAATGCCTTGAGCCAACGGCAATTCCAGCGAATAGTTCACGGTGTTGGTCTGACGGCGCATGTAGCCGCGCCATGCATCGGAACCGGATTCACGACCGCCGCCCGTTTCTTTCTCGCCGCCAAACGCCCCGCCGATTTCCGCACCGCTCGGGCCGATGTTGACGTTGGCGATGCCGCAGTCGCTGCCTACCGCCGACATGAACTGCTCGGCTTCACGCACGTCAGTGGTGAAGATGCACGACGACAGGCCTTGTGGCACGGCGTTGTTCAGGCGCAGCGCTTCATCGAAGTCCTTGTAACCGACCACGTACAGAATCGGCGCGAAGGTTTCGTGGCAAACCACATCGCTCTGCTCCGGCATTTCAACGATGGCCGGCGAGACGTAATAAGCGTTAGGGAATTTGTCTTCCAGTTGGCGCTTGCCGCCGAACACCCGGCCGCCTTCGCTCAAGGCCTGCTCAAGCGCGTCCTGCATGTTTTCGAAGCTGTGTTTGTCGATCAGTGGACCGATCAGATTGCCTTCCAGAGGGTTGCCGATACGCACTTTGGAGTACGCGGCTTTCAGGCGGGTGACGATTTCTTCTTTCACCGATTCATGGGCAATCAGGCGACGCAACGTGGTGCAACGCTGACCGGCAGTGCCGACGGCGCTGAACAGGATGGCTCGTACGGCCATGTCCAGGTCGGCGCTTGGGCCGAGGATCATTGCGTTGTTGCCGCCCAACTCCAGAATGCTGCGAGCGAAACGTGCGGCGATTTTCGGCGCCACTTCACGGCCCATACGGGTGCTGCCGGTGGCGCTGATCAGCGCGACACGCGGGTCATCGACCAGGGCTTCGCCGGCATCGCGACCGCCGATAATCACCTGACTCAGGTGCGGCGGCGCGTCGCTGAAGTTCTTCAGTACGCGGTCGAACAGTGCCTGGCAGGCCAGTGCGGTCAGTGGAGTTTTCTCCGACGGTTTCCAGATCACCGGGTTGCCGCAGACCAGCGCCAGCGCGGTGTTCCAGGCCCAGACTGCGACCGGGAAGTTGAATGCGCTGATGACGCCAACGACGCCCAGCGGGTGCCAGGTTTCGCGCATGTGGTGGCCAGGACGCTCGGAAGCGATGGTCAAACCGTACAGCTGACGGGACAGGCCGACGGCGAAATCGCAGATGTCGATCATTTCCTGAACTTCACCCAGACCTTCCTGAGTGATCTTGCCGGCTTCCCAGGACACCAACTCGCCGAGGTCGGCCTTGTACTCGCGCAGGATATCGCCCAGTTGGCGGACCAGTTCGCCACGGCGCGGGGCCGGGACCTTGCGCCACAATTCGAACGCATGATCTGCACGACTGATGTGCTGCTCGACTTCAGCGGCGCCTTCCCAGTTCACGGCGGCGATCTGGCTGCCATCGATCGGCGAATGCACCGGCACTTTGCCGTTCTGGTACAGGGCCGGGTTCACACCAAGACGATCAAGCAATGCGGCAACCATGGGTCACTCCTCAAGCAAAAAACAGAAAACGTGCAGCCGGATTGATTCGGCTGGTGAGGCCTGTAGTTTTAGCGCTCCCGACGTTACCCAACAAACGACCTTTAAGAGAGATATCATTCCGTTTATTCATGCTGCGAATTGCTGGTAAGAAAGAAACAAGAAAAAGGACAACCCATGCTGAATAAACGCTACTTGCCGTCGATCACCGCGCTGCAGTGTTTTGAGGCCGTCACCCGGCATTTGAGCTTCACCCGGGCGGCTGAAGAGCTGAACCTGACCCAGAGCGCTGTGAGCAAACAGGTCGCGCAACTCGAAGAATTGCTGCAGCACCTGTTGTTCCGCCGGGTGCGCCGACGCCTGCAAATGACCCCGGCCGGCGACTTGTACCTGGTGGAGGTAAGAAAAATCCTCACACAGGTTGAGATGTCGACCCACTACCTGCGCTCCTACGGCGGTGAAACCGAAGTCCTGCGCGTCTCGACGCCTCCGACCTTCGGCGCGCGCTGGCTGGTGCCACGTCTGAAAGGCTGGCGTCTGCGCCATCCCTCGATCCACCTGGACCTGTGCAGCGAACAGGAAGCCGACGATCTGTTGCAAGGTCGCAGCGACCTGGCGTTTTATTTCGGCCAGGGCTCACGACCCGGCACTGAATGCCTGAAGCTGTTCGGCGAAGAACTGGTGCCGGTCTGCGCACCGGGCAGCCTGCCGGACACGCCGTTCACCGATCCTACGCAACTCACCGACCTGGTCCTGCTGCAAAACGCCTCCCGGCCCCAGGCCTGGCACGACTGGTTCGACAGTCAGGGCTACCACACCGAACACAGCTACCACGGCCCGCGTTTCGAAACCTTTTATATGTGCATCCGCGCAGCCCAGGTCGGCTGCGGTGTGGCGCTGTTGCCGCGTTTTTTGGTGGAAGAGGAATTGGCCGACGGCAAACTGGTCATACCCTGGCAGCACGCGATGCCCAGCACCGACGCCTATTACCTGGCGTATCCGGAGCACTCGGCGGAAGTGCCGAAGGTGCGCGATTTTGTGAAGTGGATGCTGGAGCAGATTGATAGCCCGGAGACAGCACAAATTTAGGGTTACACCACAATACCTGTGGGAGCGAGCCTGCTCGCGAAGACGGCGGCACATTCAACATAGATGTGACTGAAAGACCGCTTTCGCGAGCAGGCTCGCTCCCACAGTAAACCGTGGCGGTTTAAAAAATCACTGGCAATCCTTACTGCTGATATGCGCCACTAGCCCCATTCATTGAAACAGCTGCAACGTCGCTGCCACGGGCCGCGGCCAGCCTGGAGAACCCCCGTTATGAGCGAGAGCGTGTTTGGCGATCGCATCGTGCAGAACCTGCTCGACACCGACTTCTACAAACTGACGATGATGCAGGCGGTGCTGCACAACTACCCGAACGTGGAAGTCGAATGGGAGTTTCGTTGCCGTAACAGTGAAGATTTGCGCCCGTACCTGGCGGAAATCCGCTTCCAGATCGAGCGCCTTGCCGAGTTGAGCCTGAGCGCCGACCAGTTGAGCTTCATGGAGCGCATCAGCTTCATGAAGCCGGATTTCCTGCGTTTTCTCGGGTTGTTCCGCTTCAATCTGCGCTACATCCACACCGGTATCGAAAACGGCGAGCTGTTCATCCGCCTGCGCGGGCCATGGCTGCACGTGATCCTGTTCGAAGTGCCGCTGCTGTCCATCGTCAGCGAGGTGCGCAACCGCTATCGCTACCGTGAAGTCGTCCTGGAACAGGCGCGTGAGCAGCTCTACCGCAAGTTCGACTGGCTCACCGCCAACGCCAGCGCGCAGGAATTGTCCGAATTGCAGGTCGCCGATTTCGGCACTCGTCGTCGCTTCTCGTACCGCGTGCAGGAAGAAGTGGTGAACGTGCTCAAGCACGATTTCCCCGGTCGTTTTGTCGGCACCAGCAACGTGCACCTTTCACGGGAACTGGACATGAAACCGTTGGGCACCATGGCCCACGAATGGATCATGGCCCATCAGCAACTCGGCCCGCGGCTGATCGACAGTCAGATTGCCGCCCTCGATTGCTGGGTCCGCGAGTACCGTGGCCTTTTGGGGATCGCCCTCACCGACTGCATCACCACCGATGCCTTTCTCAGCGATTTCGACCTGTACTTCGCCAAACTGTTTGACGGCCTGCGCCATGATTCCGGGGATCCGGTGCTCTGGGCGGAAAAGGCCATCGCGCATTATCACAAGCTGGGTATCGACCCGATGAGCAAGACGCTGGTGTTCTCCGACAGCCTGACAATGCCAAGGTCCCTGGAGATTTTTCGGGCGCTGCGCGGTCGGATCAATGTCAGCTTTGGTATCGGCACCAACCTGACGTGCGATATTCCGGGTGTCGAACCGATGAATATCGTGCTTAAAATGGCCGCCTGCAACGGCCAGCCCGTGGCAAAGATTTCCGATGAGCCTGGCAAGACTCACTGCAAAGACCCGAATTTCGTCGCCTATTTGCGACACGTTTTCAAAGTACCTGCTGCCATTTCCAGCACATCAAGCAAGGAGTGAATTCATGCAAGCCGAACAGCGTGAGATTGCTGAACAGCTCAAGGTCCAGCCGCCGTTCGCCGACCAGGCCGCCCTCGAGGCTGAAGTCACCCGGCGGATTACCTTCATCCAGGATTGCCTGGTCAATTCCGGGCTCAAGACCCTGGTGCTCGGCATCAGCGGCGGCGTCGATTCCCTGACCGCCGGTCTGCTGGCCCAGCGTGCCATGCGCGAACTGCGCACACGCACCGGCGACAACAGCTACAAGTTCATCGCCGTGCGCCTGCCGTACGAAACCCAGTTCGACGAACACGACGCCCAGGCCTCGGTGGATTTCATCGCCCCGGACGAGCGCCACACCGTGAACATTGGCCCGGCGGTCAAATCCCTGGCCAGTGAAGTCGCAGCGTTTGAAGGCAAGCACGCAGTCTCGGTGGATTTCGTGCTCGGCAACACCAAGGCGCGGATGCGCATGGTCGCCCAATACACCATCGCCGGCGCAGCCCACGGCCTGGTGATCGGCACTGACCACGCAGCGGAAGCGGTGATGGGCTTCTTCACCAAGTTCGGTGATGGCGCGTGCGACCTGGCTCCACTGAGCGGTCTGGTGAAAAACCAGGTCCGGGACATCGCCCGCAGCTTCGGCGCGCCGGAGTCGCTGGTGGAAAAAATCCCCACGGCCGACCTGGAAGACTTGTCGCCCGGCAAGCCGGATGAAGCGTCCCACGGCGTGACCTATGCCGAGATCGACGCGTTCCTGCACGGCGAACCGGTGCGCGAGGAAGCGTTCAAGATCATCTGCGACACCTATAAAAAGACTCATCACAAGCGAGTGATGCCGTTTGCACCTTGATTGGGCGAACAGACAGGCACAAAAAAGCGTCCACTTGGGACGCTTTTTTTATGCGTTCGATTCGATCACTTCAGGACAACAGTGCCTTTCATCATCGAGATGTGGCCCGGGAACGAGCAGAAGAAACCGTAGCTTTCGCCAGCAGCCAGTTTCGAGATGTCGAAGGTCACCGAATCCGTTTCGCCAGCACCAATGATTTTGGTATGCGCGATGATGCGAGCATCACCTTCTTTCAGGTAGTTCTTCTCGATACCTGCACTCAGACCATCGGTGGCAATTGGCTGCATATCAGCTGTTTTACTCAGCACCCAGTTATGCCCCATGACGTTTTTCGGCAGGCTGCCGGAGTGTTTCAGCTCCACGGTGAACGTCTTGCAGCTCTTGTCGATGCTGATTTCCTTGGTATCGAAGGACATCTGGTCAGTCGAGTCGACAGTGACCTTGCACTCGGCAGCCATCAATTGGCTGCTGGCCAGTGTCAGCAGGGATACTGCAACAAGTTTGGCAAACATGGTGAATCTCCAAGGCAGGGTTAATAAAAGTGCGAATGGACAGAAGACTGCCTGAAAACTTCGCAAGTTCCTATGACCTGAATCAAAAATTGTATACAACTTTCGGGCTATGACACCTATCGAAACAATCTACCAGCCAGACGTCTGGGGCGGCCCTATCATCAGCTCGTCCTCACCCATCTGGAGTGTCAGTCATGTCCCTTAACAGCCTGTTGCGCAGTTTGCTCGCCGCCTATGCCTGTGGCGCCAGCGGAACCTTTGAAACACCTGAACGCGAAGTGTAGACCTTGGAACGCCGCGTGCCTGCCTTTACTCTGTGACCATCCTGACCATGGAGTAAGGCATGTCTTTAGCGTCCGTTTGTGTATTTTGCGGTGCCAGCACTGGCACCAACCCGGCTTATCGTGAAGCGGCTGTCGCCTTGGGGCGAGCATTGGCCGAGCGTAAGCTGACTCTGGTCTATGGCGGTGGCGCCGTCGGGCTGATGGGCATCGTCGCCGATGCTGCGCTGGCGGCCGGTGGTGAAGTGATCGGGATCATCCCGCAAAGCCTCAAAGACAAGGAAATCGGTCACAGCGGCCTGACTCGCCTGGAAGTGGTCGACGGCATGCATGCGCGCAAGGCGCGAATGGCCGAGCTCAGCGACGCCTTTATCGCCCTGCCCGGCGGCCTGGGCACGCTGGAAGAACTGTTCGAAGTCTGGACCTGGGGCCAGCTCGGCTATCATGGAAAACCGCTGGGGCTGCTGGAAGTGAACGGTTTCTACAGCAAGTTGACGTCTTTTCTCGATCATATCGTCGGTGAAGGCTTCGTTCGCGAACCGCACCGTGACATGCTGCAAGTGAGCGAATCGCCGCAAACCCTGCTTGATGAGCTGGATGCCTGGCAGCCGACAGTGGTGCCAAAGTGGATCGAGCAAAAACCCAGCTAACGGCTGGGCATCGATACAGGGCAGAATACGCGCCGCTCAACCTCACCTTCGACCCCAGAGGATCGCCCATGGCTAAACCCAATTATTCCTTCGCCAAACGTCAGAGAGACTTGGCCAAGGAGCAGAAGAAAGAGGAAAAGCTTCAGCGCAAGAAAGCTACAGCTGAAGAAGAAGCCGCCGCACTGAACCCGGATGCAGAAGGTGAAGTGGCCGCAGAAGACGCTGTTGAAGCACCGAAAGATCAGGCGCCCGACGCCTGAGACCCTCAGGGCCCGATGATCTGATCAGGCCCACCGGATCTGTGTCCAGGGTCAGCAGTTCTTTTGCTGACCCTCACAGTCCCATCTGAAATGTCCCCTCCAGAACTGACTTGCACATTCCCATGTGGGAGCGAGCCTGCTCGCGATGACGGCGGCACATTTAGCAATTATTTGACTGATACTCCGCTATCGCGAGCAGGCTCGCTCCCACAGTGGATCGTGGTCACTCCAGCGGCATCACTGTGACGCGGACTTCCGGGTCATGATTACCGCCACCCAGAATCACCCCGCGCAACGGCGATACATCGGAAAAATCCCGGCCCCAGGCCAAGGTGATGTGTTCCAGCGCCGGCTGCACGTTGTTGGTCGGGTCGAAATCCACCCAACCGAGTACCGGGCAAAACACTGAAACCCAGGCATGTGACGCATCGGCGCCGATCAGGCGCGGCTGGCCCGATGGTGGCCGGGTCAGCAGGTAGCCGCTGATGTACCGCGCCGCCAACCCACGGGAGCGTACGCAGGCGAGCATCAGGTGAGCGAAGTCCTGACAAACACCGCGCCGGCGCTCCAGCACTTCCACCAGCGGCGTCGCCACTTGGGTCGCCTCGGCATCGAAGGTGAACTCGCTGAAGATCTTCTCCATCAGCGCCTGAACACCCAACAGTAGCGGCCGACCCGATGGAAAGCAGCTTTCGGAAAACTCGACGAAGTTGCGCTTCAAATGCACGTAGGGCGATTCGAACCGGTAACGACACGCTTCCAGCAATTCGGGGGAAAGCGGCTGACTGCTGTAGGTCAGCGCGTTGCGGGTTTCTTCCCACGCGGGGGATTGATTGAAATCCAGCGCAGGCCGGGCCAGCACTTCGACGGTGAGCCGGGCATTGACCAGCAATTCATCATGAGGCCGCTCGAACGCCAACCGGGTCAGCGGATTACCGAACACATCCAGTTCATCGCGGCGGGTCGTCGGGTCGGGGCTGATCTGCAATTGTTGCTCGGTGCAGCGCTGCCAGGCACATGCACGCGGCCACAGGTGCGCGAGCTGCTGAGCCAGGGACACCGGGCTGTCGTAGTGATAATGGGTGTCATGGAGAATCTGGTAATGGGCGCTCATCAGACGGACACCGTGCGCTGGCTGACATCATCGACGTGGGCGAAGTGGCGCAGGGCCAGACGATCCGACACTTGCCCGCTGGCGTCGGCGATCTCTTGCAACAGATCGGCCAGCCCCTCAATGGCGGCCCGAACGCTGGCTGCGCCAAACAGCGAGTTCTCCAGACATCCCAGATCGAACTGTGCCAGGCGTTCCACCAACTGCGGCAACCCCGCTTCGCGAGGCACGCCGAAGTCGTCATTCAAGCGTTTCAAGGTACGAGTCACCAGTTTCAACTGAAACAGCACGGCGTGGGGGTTCTGCTCGTCGAGCAGCAACAGGTCAAGCACCGGGATCAATTGCGCCACCGCCAGATAGCGCGATCGGTAGGTGATGCTGCTGTTGCCCAGTTCCAGCAGCCACTCCAGCCCGGCCTGATCGAAAGCACCGGCGCCGCGCAGAAATGCCGCCAGGCTGGCGCTGAGAAATTGCAGACGTTCGATCCGGCGCCCGATCATCAGGAAGCGCCAACCTTCGTCCCGGGTCATGTCGTCGAGGGCGAAACCGGATAACGCCGCCAGGGACATCACCAGATGGTTGAGGAAATCCAGCAACTCGCCGAAATCCGGCTCTTCGGCTTCCAGCTCCAAGGCCTCGCGCTGCAGCTCCACCAGCGCTTGCCAGTTTTCCCGCGAGAGCTTGCCGCGCACCTGCGAGGCCGCCCACTGCAAACGCTGCAGGTTGGAGCGCAGGCTGAACGACCAGTCATCGCCGAGCAATGCCGCCAGCAAACGCTGCGGCAACTCCCCTTCATCGGGCAACAACATCAACCGTTCGCCCAGATCGACCGCCGCCTCCAGGGCTTGCGGGTCATCGCCATCGACATACCGCGCCAGCATGATTCGCAGCAGCCGCGCGCTGTCATCACAGCGTTCGCAATAACGGCCGAACCAGAACAGGTTTTCCACCACCCGCGACGGCAGGTACGGATCACGCCTTACCAGGTCGTGCACACCGATCGTGCGTTGGGTTTTCCATTGCTCACCGCTCGGCGGGCGATCGCCCAACACCCAGGTGTCTTTGCTCGCGCCACCGCGCTGCATCGACACCACTTCGGCGTCAGCCTCGGCGGCAACCCGGGTAAGGCCGCCGGGCAACACCCGATAGCCCTCACGGCTGGCCACTGCGTACACGCGCATGCCAATGGCCCGAGGTTGCAGATAACCGTCTTCAGCCTGCCAGATCGGCGCTTGAGAAAGCTGAGCCAATTCTTGCGCGACATAGGCGTAAGGCCGGGCCTGCATGCGCTCAGCCAGTTCCTGACGCTGTTTTTCACTCAAATCACGGCCAAATACCGGAGCAAAGCTCTGTGACGGGAAAGCCGGTTTGATCAACAACTCCGGCAATTTTTCCAGGGCCTGGGCCAGCACCGGCGCTTCACCGCACCACCAGGTCGCGATGGAAGGCAGGATCAATTCTTCACCGAACAGGAATTGATTGATCTTCGGCAGGAAGCCCAACAACCCCGGCGACTCCAGCACGCCGCTACCGAGGGCGTTGGCCACCAGCACCCGACCTCGGCGTACCGCTTCCAGCAACCCCGGCACACCAAGGGCCGAGTCAGTGCGCAGCTCCAGCGGATCGCAGAAATCATCGTCGAGCCGCCGCATGATCGCGTGGACCCGGCGCAGTCCGCTCAAGGTTTTCAGGTACACCGTGGCATCACGAACGGTCAGGTCGCCGCCCTCTACCAGTGGGTAACCGAGCTGGCGCGCCAGATAGAGGTGTTCGAAATAGCTTTCGTTGAAACGTCCCGGCGTCAGCAGCACGATCAGCGGCGCTTCGTCATCACTGGGCGCCTGACGGGCCAGGGTTTCCTGAAGCGTGCGGAAGAACCCGGCCAGGTGTTGCACTTTCAGGTCGCGGTACAGCTCGGGAAAGGCCCGGGACACGATGGTGCGGTTTTCCAGCGCATAACCGGCACCGGACGGTGCTTGCGTCCGATCCGCCGTGACCCACCAGCGACCGTCGGGCGTACGCGCCAGATCCACGGCGTACAGATGCAGAAAAGCCCCGTCGGGGGGCGTAATGCCCTGACAGGGCCAGAGGAAATTGTTGTGACCGAAAACCAGCTCGGCAGGCAGCAGACCTTCAGCGATTAACCGTTGCGGGCCGTACAGATCTGCCAGCACAGCATTGAGCAAGCGTGCCCGCTGGGCGATTCCGGCCGATAACTGCTGCCATTCATCAGCCGCAATCACGTGCGGCAGCAGATCAAGTTCCCAAGGTCGATCCGCCCCCTTGGGATCGGCGTAGACGTTATAGGTCACGCCGTTTTCCTGGATCTGCCGGGTCAGCAACGCCTGACGCTGCACCAATTGCGTTGGTGTGCTGCGTTGCAATTGGTCGAACAACCGACGCCAGTGCGGGCGCACCGCGCCGCTGTCGTCGAGCAGTTCATGATAAGTGCCCGCCGTCAGCGGGTAGCGGTCAAGCAGGTCAGGCATGGAAAGCTCGGCAGACAGCAAAGAACGGTCAGACTAACGCAGGCTCATGACGCCCGGATATACGAAAAATCCGAGCGTCGCGTACGGTTTAGAAACGTCGTAAATCGAGAGTCATCGGTAGCTCGTCGTTAATTTCCATATTGGGTATAGGAAGTTTCCCAGGCGTATGTCCGATGCGGAAAAAACGCGCCATTCGACGGCTCTCCGCCTCATTGGCGTTCACCGGCAAGCTGTCGTAGTTGCGCCCGCCCGGATGGGCAACATGGTACTGACAGCCACCCAGCGAGCGCTGCATCCAGGTGTCGAGCAGGTCGAACACCAGTGGCGCGTGGACCGGGATGGTCGGCTGCAGGCAGTTGGCCGGTTGCCAGGCGCGGAAGCGCACGCCAGCGACAAACTCGCCGACCCGGCCGGTGGGTTGCAATGGCACCGGGATGCCATTGCAGGTCAGAAGATAACGCTGCGGCGGCAGGCCCGTGAGTTTGACCTGCAAGCGTTCCAGCGACGAATCCACATAACGCACCGTGCCGCCGACTGCGCCCTCCTCACCCAGCACATGCCAGGGCTCCAGCGCCTGGCGCAATTGCAGCTCGATCCCGCTGACCGCGTAATCGCCGACCTTGGGGAAACGAAACTCCAGATGCGCCGCAAACCACTCGGCGCGCACGGGATAACCGGCGGCATTAAGGTCGACGATGACGTCGGCGAAATCCTGTTCGATGAAGTGTGGCAACAGGAAACGATCGTGCAGCTCAGTGCCCCAGCGCGCCAGCTTCGGCGGTGCATAGGGCTCGCGCCAGAACCGCGCCACCAGCGCCCGCAGCAACAACTGTTGCGCCAGGCTCATGCGCGCATGGGGCGGCATTTCAAAGGCGCGCAATTCGAGCAACCCCAGACGCCCCGTCGCCCCATCAGGTGAATAAAGCTTGTCGATGCAGAACTCGGCACGGTGCGTGTTGCCGGTCACGTCGATCAGCAGGTTGCGCAGCAACCGATCCACCAGCCACGGCGCGCACTCCTCGCCCGGTTCAGGCATCTGGGCAAAGGCGATTTCCAGTTCATACAACGCATCATTGCGCGCTTCATCGACCCGTGGCGCCTGAGACGTCGGGCCGATGAATAATCCCGAAAACAGGTAGGACAAGGACGGGTGGTTATGCCAGTAGCTGATCAGGCTGCGCAGCAGATCGGGGCGGCGTAGAAACGGTGAGTCAGCCGGTGTCGCGCCGCCCAGTACGAAATGGTTACCGCCGCCGGTGCCGGTGTGCCGGCCATCGATCATGAATTTCTCGGTGGTCAGTCGGGTCTGGCGCGCTTCTTCATAAAGAAATTCGGTGCGTTCGACCAGTTCATCCCATGTGGCGGACGGCTGCACGTTGACCTCGATCACACCCGGGTCGGGCGTGATCCGGAAGTTGCTCAGGCGCGGATCGCTCGGCGGTTCATAGCCTTCCAGCAACACCGGGCAATGCAATTCTTCGGCGGTGGCTTCGATGGCGCTGACCAGTTCCAGATAATCCTCGACCCGGTCCAGCGGCGGCATGAACAGGTACAACCGCCCTTCTCGTGCTTCCGCGCAGAACGCCGTGCGGGTCAGCCAGTCGGCGGATTCGTCGATCTTTGGCGTGCGCTCATCAGCAACTGCAGGCTCGCCTTGGCTCTGAAGTTGCGCAGTGTCGGGCAGTGCAGGGAAATCCTGATTCGGGTCCACAGGATGAATGAACGGGTACTCCGCCGCTTTCACCCAAGGCTGCGAGCCGAGCGGCAAGCGATAGCCCAGCGGCGAATCCCCCGGCACCAGTCGGCAATGCTCATCGCGCAGATACCAGCGGCCGCTTTGCCATTGATCACCCTTGGCGGTGCGCGCCAGCGGCAGGACCTGGCCGATGACTTTGTCCAGACCCTGGCTGAAGACTTTGCGCAGGCGTGCACGTTCCAGAGGCTCTTCAAGACGTGAGTCTTCGGCGCTGACGTTCTGCGGCAAAGTGCCTTCGCGCCAGAGGTAATAGAAATTGTCTTCGTAGGCCGGAAACACAAAACGTGTCGGAATTTTCAGGCGTTCGGCGACACTCGCCAGAAAGCGTCCGGCCAACTCACCATTGGCACCGTAGTCTTGCTGCTCATCGGCAATCAACGCGCTGTTGTGCCAGATCGGCACATCGTCGCGGCGCCAGTAGCAGTTCAGTGACCAGCGCGGCAATTGCTCGCCGGGGTACCACTTGCCCTGACCGAAATGCACCAGACCTTTGGGCGCGTAGTGCTTACGCATGCGCTGGAACAGTTCGGCGGACAGACGCCGCTTGTCTGGCCCCAGTGCCGCCGTGTTCCACTCGGCGCCGTCTGGATCGTCGATGGAAACAAACGTCGGTTCGCCGCCCATGGTCAGGCGTACGTCACCTTCCAACAGGTCGGCATCGATCTGCCGACCCAAGGCCTGGATCGCCAGCCACTGGTCTTCGCTGTAGGGTTTTGTTACCCGTGGCGCTTCCCAAATCCGCTCCACGGACATTTCGTGGGTGAATTCGCACTCGCACGGTTCAACCAAGCCACTGATCGGTGCCGCAGAGCCCGGATCGGGACTACAGGCCAACGGAATGTGTCCTTCACCGGCAAACAGCCCAGAGGTCGCGTCCAGGCCGATCCAGCCGGCACCGGGCAAATAGACCTCACACCAGGCGTGCAGGTCGGTGAAGTCCACGTCAGTGCCCGACGGGCCGTCGAGGCTTTTAACGTCTGCGGTCAGTTGAATCAGGTAGCCGGAGACGAAACGCGCCGCCAGACCGAGGTTGCGCAACAGCTGCACCAGCAACCACGCGGAGTCGCGGCAGGAACCGGAGGCATGTTCCAGGGTGTGTTCGGGCGTTTGCACACCTGGTTCCATGCGGATCAGGTAGCCAATGTCTTCGCTCAGGCGCTGGTTGAGTGCGACGAGGAAATCGACGCTGGGCAGCGGCGTGCGGTCGATGCCATCCAGATACGCTTTGAACTTTGGCGTCAGGGGCAAGGTTTCCAGGTACGGCGCCAGTTCTTTGCGCTCATCCGCGGCGTAGGCGAAAGGGATCTTTTCCGCGTAGGGCTCAAGGAAGAAGTCGAACGGATTGAAGACCGCCATCTCTGCCAGCAGATCGACTTCGATCCGCAGCTCATCGGTTTTCTCCGGGAACACCAACCGCGCCAGGTAATTGCCCTGGGGGTCCTGCTGCCAGTTGATGAAGTGCTGCTCGGGCGAGACTTTCAGCGCGTAGGACAGTATCCGCGTGCGACTGTGGGCGGCCGGGCGCAGACGAACGATCTGCGGACCGAGCTCGACGGCGCGGTCGTAGCGGTAATGCGTGACGTGGTGCAATGCGACATGGATCGACACGGCGTGCCTCCTGCGAGCCTTAAGCGTATTGGAAAGCGCGCAAGACTTATGCCATCCAGCAGCGCTGGCGCTTTCTCCGGTTGCTTGAGGCAGTACAGCACCAAAATCGGGCGATGCGGGAATTTGGTTTGCGTCGATTGCACGGATTTGTGGCGTTCAGCTGCATTGTCGGCGCCAATACAGGCCTCTTCGCGAGCAAGCCCGCTCCCACAGGGTTTTCTGTGGATGCAGAATTTGTGAACGACAGAGATCACTGTGGGAGCGGGCTTGCTCGCGAAGAGGCCAGTTGCCCCAACACAGCTTCCGGCCCATCGCCCCGGTTTTCCGTGGCGCACAACGCAAAACGCCAACCCGAAGGTTGGCGTTTTGTTCAGCTCAAGCGAGGTTTAGCGCGGTACAACCGGCTTGCGCGCAGGCTTCGGACCCTTGCCTTTGGCCGCGTCCTTGCGATCCTTGGCCGCCTGCTGGTTGCGGGCGAATGCCGCTGCCTTGGCCTGTTCACGCTTGTCCCACGGATTGCCGCCATCGCTGGCGCGCGGTGGCAAGCCTGTGTGCTGGGTCAGGATCTTGGTGGTCTTCTCACCCGCAACTTTGTGGCTGCCAGCCGGCGTCGAGTTCTTGCGACGGGCGCTCTGGTAGCTGTCGGTTGCCGGCTGGTGCAGCGGGATCAACTGGTTCTTGCCCGGCCCGATCAGGTCGGCGCGGCCCATGCGGGTCAGCGCCTCACGCAGCATCGGCCAGCCTTTCGGGTCGTGATAACGCAAGAAGGCCTTGTGAAGACGACGCTGCTCTTCGCTCTTGACGATGGTCACGGCGTCACTCTTGTAAGTGACTTTGCGCAACGGGTTCTTGCCCGAGTGGTACATCGCGGTGGCGGTGGCCATCGGCGACGGGTAGAACGCTTGCACCTGGTCGGCACGGAAGCCATTGCCCTTGAGCCACAGGGCCAGGTTCATCATGTCTTCGTCGGTGGTGCCCGGGTGAGCGGCGATGAAGTACGGAATCAGGTACTGCTCTTTCCCGGCTTCCTTGGAGTACTTCTCGAACATGCGCTTGAACTTGTCATAGCTGCCGATGCCCGGTTTCATCATCTGATTGAGCGGACCTTCCTCGGTGTGTTCCGGGGCGATCTTCAGGTAACCACCGACGTGGTGGGTCACCAGCTCTTTGACGTATTCCGGCGACTCGACCGCGAGGTCATAGCGCAGACCGGAAGCGATCAGGATCTTCTTCACACCCGGCAAGGCACGGGCGCTGCGGTACAGCTGAATCAGCGACGAGTGATCGGTGTTCAGGTTCGGGCAAATGCCCGGGAACACGCACGAAGGCTTGCGGCACGCGGATTCGATTTCCGGGGTCTTGCAGGCGATGCGGTACATATTCGCGGTCGGGCCGCCGAGGTCGGAAATGACGCCGGTGAAGCCGGGGACCTTGTCGCGGATCTCTTCGATTTCGCGAATGATCGACTCTTCGGAACGGTTCTGGATGATCCGGCCTTCGTGCTCGGTGATCGAGCAGAAAGTGCAGCCACCGAAGCAGCCACGCATGATGTTCACCGAGAAGCGGATCATGTCGTAGGCAGGGATCTTTTCCTTGCCGTACGCCGGGTGCGGAATGCGCGCATAGGGCATGCCGAACACGTAGTCCATTTCTTCGGTGGTCATTGGAATTGGAGGCGGGTTGAACCAGACGTCGACTTCGCCGTGCTTCTGCACCAGCGCACGGGCGTTGCCCGGGTTGGTTTCCAGGTGCAGCACGCGGTTGGCGTGAGCATACAGAACTGCGTCACCGCGGACTTTCTCAACCGAAGGCAGACGAATCACGGTCTTGTCGCGAGTCATCTTCGGGCTGGCCAGAATCTGCACGACCTTGGCTTCACTCGGGTCTTCAACCGGACCTTTTTCCTGCTCGATGGCGCAGGCTTGGGTGTCCTGGGTGTTCACGTACGGGTTGATGATCTTGTCGATCTTGCCCGGACGGTCAATACGTGTGGAATCGATTTCGTACCAGTCTTTCGGGGTGTCGCGACGAATGAATGCGGTACCGCGTACGTCGGTGATGTCTTCGATCTTGTGACCGTAGGACAGACGCTGGGCGACTTCGACGATCGCACGCTCGGCGTTGCCGTAGAGCAGGATGTCGGCGCTGGCGTCGATCAGGATCGAGTTGCGAACCCGGTCCTGCCAGTAATCGTAGTGGGCGATGCGGCGCAGGGACGCTTCGATGCCACCGAGAACGATCGGCACGTTCTTGTAGGCTTCCTTGCAACGCTGGCTGTAAACCAGGCTCGCGCGGTCCGGACGTTTGCCCGCCATGCCGCCAGGGGTGTAGGCGTCATCGGAGCGGATTTTTTTGTCGGCGGTGTAGCGGTTGATCATCGAGTCCATGTTGCCGGCCGCGACACCGAAGAACAGGTTCGGCTCGCCGAGCTTCATGAAGTCGTCTTTGGACTGCCAGTTCGGCTGGGCAATGATCCCGACGCGGAAGCCTTGCGACTCCAGCAGCCGGCCGATGATTGCCATGCCGAACGACGGATGGTCAACGTACGCATCACCGGTGACGATGATGATGTCGCATGAATCCCAGCCAAGCTGATCCATCTCCTCCCTGCTCATCGGCAGGAATGGCGCTGGACCGAAACATTCGGCCCAGTACTTGGGATAGTCAAATAACGGCTTGGCTGTTTGCATGACGATGACCGGTGTTGAGATGAAAAATCGCGGGCGCGGAATATAGCACAAAAAATAACCAATTCCGACAACAGCGGTCGGCTTTTACCCTCAGGCCTGCCCCCTTGACCGATACAGCACATTTCGCCGGGCACAGGTCACTACATAGAGATTCTTCAAGCAAAAAACCCGCGAGTAATCTGGCGCTTCAATTATCAGACTGGCTTATCCAGAGCCACGGAGCGCCCTTGAACGATTCGACTTTACACAATACAGCCCCCGCACCTACCCCTGCGGCCCTATCTGCTCACGCAAGTTTCATCCAGAGCAAGCTGCCTGGCTGGCTAGTCGAGGGATCCGCCGAACAACGCAAAACGTTTCGCGCTTGCCTGCTCAAAAGCAATGCCGCCAGGCAGGCGTTGGCCTCAGTCTTCGAGGATCTGAAAAACCCCGTGAACTTTGCCCGATCCTTGTTGAGTGAAAAGCTTACAGGGCACCTGGGATCGCTGGACGCTGAAAAATCCACACTGCTGCGCGAGTGGAAGAACTCCCATCTCCTGGGGCTGATCAAAACACATCATAAAACCACCGAACAAACGCTTGTAGACGCCGCTTTGCAGAACTTCGAACCTTCCGAAGCCCAGAGCGGTGGTTTTGAAGCGGGATCGGCCATCTATTTGTCCGGGTACGTCGAAAAGAAAAAAAGCGCTGTCAGCCCAGAAAACTTCGCCGGGGTTTGTCGCGAGCTGGACATCGGCATGCAGTACCAGAGACACATCAGCGAAATACTGGAACCTTGCGCAACGGCGGGAACAACCGCCACTCACTCGGCAAACCAGATAAAGGCCCTGATCAGGAACGACGATCAAAATACTTTTGAGGCGGCGATCCACATCGCCCTGATGAAGAAATCCATCAACAAAGATCTTTACACGCTATTACTCGAACTGAGCCACGCCGGCAGCCACAAGGACTTGATCTGTTCACAGCTGACTCTGGACGGCATAGCCCTTCCGGGCATCGTGATACTTCGGGATAAATGGCCTCAGATCAAACACGTCCTTTACATTCCCGATGATCCCGATAACGCGATCAAACGATATGACTCATATAACGCGCTTCAAAAAGCCTTGGCAATTAAGCTGGACACACCCTCTTACCGCAAATTCTTCAATCGCTTCATTCCGTTTGAGCGCCAGGGAACGCCGCTGACCACAGGCACTTTGTGGTCAGGCGAAACCCGCCTTGGTAATCCGTCTTTTGCCAAACCCTTAGTGCGTGTCGATATGGCCGGTGACATCTATGAAACGGCCTTCAAGCAACGCATTGCCCACCTGAAAGCTGATGCACGTGTACTGGCGGTCCCCACGGCAGATGCCAACACCGCCAGCAGCTTGAAAAAACGTCAGGAGCTCGAGGCAGCAGGAGAGTCGCTGTTATTTTTCGCCGCGTCCTTCATACCGGTCATCGGTGAAGTGATGCTGGCGGTAACAGCGTTGCAGTTACTTCACTCGGTCTATCACGGCGTTGCCGCCTGGAGTCGTGGCGATACCGATGAAGCGTTGAATGATCTGCTCGACGTCGCAGACGCCGCGGCTCTGGGCATCATCACGGCAGGCGCAATAAAAACCACCGGGATCGCCACTCACCTGGTGAAAATCAGGTTGAGCGACAATAGCGAACGACTCTGGCACCCCGATCTGATGCCCTATCGGAATACACTTCAACTCCCTGAAAACATCCATCCCAACGCTCAAGGTTTGTATAAACACAACGCAAAAACCTATGTAGCACTGGAAGACCATTTCTATGAAGTAAAGGTCAACATCGCCACCCGGCAGTGGGAGCTGCAACACCCTTCTGATCCAAACGGGTATGCACCACAGATGGTACAAAACGATGCCGCCGGATGGCGCCATCTGCACGAGGACCCGCGCACTTGGGATGGGTTGAAACTGATCAGGCGTCTTGGCCCTGTCGCACGCAATATCCGCCAAGAAGCCGTCGAGCCCATTCTGCTGGTCTGCGGATTAGACAGATTGGCTCTCATTGAACTTCATCTGAACACCCAACGTCCGCCGGCCCTGCTGACCGATGTGTTGAAGCGCTTTGATTTGAGGCAGGAAATAAATGATTTCAAGATAGAACGCAGCAAAGGTACTAAAACCGGCGCTTACTCACCGTTCATCTTGCTGCACCTGCTCACCACACTGAGCGGCTGGCCAACCACTCGATACCTGACCGTAGTCGACGGGACTGAAACACTCTTTGCTTTTGGTGACTCCGCCAATGCAACACTGCCAGAACTTAGATTGACCTATGCCCAACTCAGAAACGGCGAACTGACTGACGCTGTTGTCGAGAAGCTGGAAACTGAAGAGCTCAGTGAGCTGTTCAAAGGGCTGGCGCCCTCCACTGCCTCTAACGCAGAGCGCCTGGCGCAGTGTCTCGAGATCAAACTTGCGGCAACAAAAGCTCTGCTGTTTTCAAAAGTTTATGCGTTGACCGATCAACCGGAAAACTCGATTCAGGAACACATTCGCACCAAGTATCCAACGCTGCCAAAAAGCTATCTGCAACAAATGACACTCAGCCTCAGCGCACTGGAAAAACAACAAATCGTGCGGGAACGGCAGTTGCTGCCACTCATGGAAAAGGAAGCAGCCGAATATTCCAAAGAAGTCGAAACAGCACGTACTTATGAGGGGCTTTATCTTGATTCGGCTCGCCCGCTCGACACCGACAAACTCATCCTCACGAACCTCAAGCACTTGCCTGACTGGGCCGACTCGGTGCACATCGAAATGCGTGATGCAACTCTCAACGGCACATTGCTGAGCAGCGTCGGCAGTGACACAGCCGTTCATCGCAGAGTTCTGGTTCGAGTCGGCACGCAGTACAGGGCTTACGATGCGGCGGGAAATTCGCTTAATGGATTGGCCGACCTCTATACCTCGATCAAAGCGGCCCTGCCTGAAGCCGAACGCTTTGCCATCGCCAATCGCTGGACTGACCGTGTCAAAACCGCGCTCAACAACGTCATTGAGCATTTACACAAACAACCTTTGGCTATTCGGGAAGCTGATGCGTCATGGGCTACCGAGCCCGTAACCCCAGGCTTGCCTCTTGATACCTATTTTGCCCGGCAAGAAACACCGACGAACCTGTCGCTGCGCGCAGATGGCGTTTATGAACAGCGCCCCCTACAAGGCGGCACGCACACGTATTACGTGCAGGAAAACCGCCTGTACTATCAAGTGCAATACGCCAAACCGGGTTGGCAAGTCATCGATGCGCGCAGCCCCTATCGAGCGTACAAGCCCTATGTGCGGAAAAAGGCTGGGGGTGGTTGGGAGATCGATACCGATAGCGGCTTACCGGGCGGCACTCCGGGCGTTGGCTCGTCCAGGCACCTCGATATTCCGGAGGAGGCAAGCGGCAGCTATCACAGCGCCACCGAATACATCATGCCTGTGCCATTCACTGCCGCCGAACGAGAGCGAATGTCCAGCATCAGATCCTTTCAACAGGCCATCAACACACGCGGCAATTATGATCGTGCCAACAACGGCCGTTACCCCCTCCGTGATTTGAAAGGGCAACCGTTACGCATCAAACAAATTCAGCAGCAGGCCAGATCGGCTGATGGGGGTACCCGCTACCAGGCCGCGGCAATCAAACCTTACATTCAATGGGAGGGCTTCGAAGACGTAGCCAACCTGTACGAAGAGAAGCTGACACTACGCACATTCACCGCCGCCGACTGCAAGATGCCTGAGGAAAGGACCTTGATCGGGCAAGACATGGTGAGCAACAAAAAGCCGCTGGTTAAAGGGGAGATTCTTGGGGTCTATGGGGGAGGATTGATACCCGGTTATGTCGGTGTCGCCAGAAAGGACCCATTCCTCATCGATGTACTGCCCGGGAAGCTGTTCACCCACGCCAGACCCTCTACCGTTCTGTTGTCTGGAGACAATGTGCTATCCCGAATGAATACTCTCTTCGAGTATGAACAGGGCAAGCCGGCACGACAGGCAACAACGGGTTACAACGTCGAAGCCGTGCCGTTCCATGTGGTGGTTCAAGCCCAAGGCGCAAGCAAAGAAAAATACTTGCTGTACGCCTTCTTTGCCACCGACGACATTCCCGTCGATAACGAGCTGCGTTGGAACTATGGCTACACCGAGCAAGCGATCAGAGCCCTGTTCGCCTGAAACACAGCTATCAACCGGACACCCTTGACGTTACTCGTCGTCGAAGTTGTAGCTGCCCGGCGCCAGGTTTTCGAAGCGGGTGTACTTACCGATGAACGCCAGTCGTGACGTACCGATCGGGCCGTTCCGCTGCTTGCCGATGATGATCTCGGCGATGCCCTTGTGCTCGGTTTCCGGGTGATACACCTCGTCCCGGTACACGAACATGATGACGTCGGCATCCTGCTCGATCGCTCCGGATTCCCGGAGGTCGGAGTTGATCGGGCGTTTGTTCGGTCGCTGCTCCAGGGAGCGGTTGAGCTGGGACAACGCCACCACCGGGCAGTTGAATTCCTTGGCCAGGGCTTTCAAGGAACGGGAAATCTCGGAAATCTCGTTGGTCCGGTTGTCACCGCCAGAACCCGGGATCTGCATCAATTGCAGGTAGTCGATCATGATCAGCGCGATATCGCCGTGTTCACGCACCAGACGCCGGGTCCGTGCGCGCATTTCCGAGGGGCTGATACCGGCCGTATCGTCAATGAACAGCTTGCGATCGTTGAGCAAGTTGACCGCCGATGTCAGGCGCGGCCAATCGTCGTCTTCCAGGCGACCGGCACGAACCTTGGTCTGATCGATCCGGCCGAGGGACGACAACATACGCATGATCAGCGATTCGCCTGGCATCTCCAGCGAGTAAACCAATACGCATTTGTCGCTGCGCAGCACGGCGTTTTCCACCAGGTTCATCGCAAAGGTGGTTTTACCCATGGATGGACGGCCGGCGACGATGATCAGGTCAGACGGCTGCAGGCCGCTGGTCATACCGTCGAGATCGGTATAACCGGTGGACAGGCCGGTAATGGCGTTGTCCGTGTTGAACAAGGTGTCGATGCGGTCGATGGCCTTGGTCAACAGGTCGTTCACGCTCACCGGGCCGCCGGTTTTTGGCCGAGCCTCGGCGATCTGGAAAATCTGCCGTTCGGCTTCGTCGAGAATCTCTTCAGCCGAGCGGCCTTCCGGGTTGAAGGCGCTGTCGGCGATTTCGGTGGCGATGCCGATCAACTGCCGCAACGTCGCCCGCGCACGAACGATCTGGGCATATGCCTTGATGTTGGCGACGGACGGCGTGTTTTTTGCCAGTTCGCCAAGGTATCCGAGGCCGCCGACTTGCGACGTCTGACCTTCCTTGTCCAATTGCTCGGCAAGGGTCACGACGTCGATCGGCGAGTTCTGGTCAGCGAGCTTGGCGATCGCGCGGAAGATCAAACGGTGGTCATGTCGATAGAAATCGCCGTCCGACACCTGATCAAGCACGCGTTCCCAGGCGTTGTTGTCCAGCATCAAACCACCGAGCACGGCCTGTTCGGCCTCGATGGAATGCGGCGGCACCTTCAGGGCAGCGGTTTGCAGATCGTATTGCTCGGGAGCGGAGATATCGTTCATGGCCACTTGGAATTAGATGTGAAAATCAGGAACTGCAGAAAGACAAAGGGCACGACCTGTAAACAGGATCGTGCCCGATGTTACCGGCAAGCACCCGAGGGCACCAGCCGACAAGTGCTGCTTAAGCCGCTACCACGACAACGCGTACGGTGGCTTCAACTTCGGCGTGCAGGTGCACGGCTACGTCGAATTCGCCTACGTTGCGGATAGTGCCGTTCGGCAGACGAACTTCGCTTTTTGCAACTTCAACGCCAGAGGCGGTCAGTGCATCAGCGATGTCGTGAGTACCGATCGAACCGAACAGCTTGCCTTCGTCGCCAGCGGTGGCAGTGATAGTCACTTCCAGCTCAGCCAGTTGGGCAGCGCGGCTTTCAGCCGAAGTTTTACGATCTGCTGCGGCTTTTTCCAGCTCAGCACGACGCTCTTCGAACGCAGCCAGGTTGGCAGCGGTCGCAGCGGTAGCTTTGCCGTAAGGCAGCAGGTAGTTACGACCGTAACCAGCCTTAACGTTCACTTTGTCACCCAGGTTGCCCAGGTTGGTGACTTTTTCCAGAAGGATCAGTTGCATGTGAAAATCCTCTTAACTTTTAACCTTCACCGTTCGCGCTATCGACGTCTTTCGGCGTCGAACGACCGCGAAAATCAATCAGGCTGTCGACGATGGCCAAGACCACCAGCAACGGATAGATCAGCTGCATGAACAGCAACAGCGTGACGTACAACCCCACCAGCCAGAACCTGGCCAGTCGCTTTTGCGCCACCAGCCCGTGAATCAGGGCCAGCCCGGCGAACACCAGCGGTACACTGCACAACGGCGTCAACATGGCCATCTGTGGACCGATGTTCGGTCCCAGAAGCATGAACGCCAGCAGCAACATCGCCAGCCCCAGCGGGAATCGGATGGCGCGAAACTCGCGACCAAAACCACCCGGGTTGTACAACAACGCCTGCCAGTAGCGCCCGACAAGCAGGCTCAGCACACTGACGATTTGCAACAAGGCCGCAATCAGGCCGGTCAGGACCGGTGCGATCAGGGACGCAAAATGCGCTTGCTCGTCTACCGACAACTTCTGGTAGACATCACCGAGTAGCGACGGCATGACTTTTATCAAAGCCTGCGCCAGCATCTCGATTTGGGGACCAAAAGCCGTCCCCAGCACCACTGAAAACACCACTCCCATCGCTATGCTGACCAGCAGCACGCGGTTCCAGGATTCGCTTGCGCGCAAAACCAACGCAAGGCTCCAAGACCCCAGCAGCACCAGAAGTGCCCGTGGGTCATCGGAGTAAAGCCACCAGATCAACGCCGGCAGCAGTCCCAGAGCAAGAACGCCCAGGGCGTCCTTCAATCCGCGCCGCAGGAGCACAAGGCAACCCGCGGCAGCACCCAACCAATACAACAACGGCAATGTTGCGCATCCGGCCACTACCAGAGTGGCCTGCATACGGCCGCGCATGATGAACTCAGCTATGGCACGCATGCTTTCAATCCTTTGCTACGTGTCGACTGCCCGGTCTCAGCGGCCGTGGCTGTCGGTGTAGGCCAGCAGGGCCAGGAAGCGGGCGCGCTTGATAGCGGTGGCCAGCTGACGCTGATAACGTGCTTTGGTACCGGTGATGCGGCTTGGAACGATTTTGCCGGTCTCGGATACATAAGCTTTCAGAGTGTTGAGATCTTTGTAATCGATCTCTTTCACGTCTTCAGCGGTGAAGCGGCAGAATTTACGACGACGGAAGAAACGTGCCATGTAATAGGCTCCTCAAAAGGTCCGTGGATTACTCGTCAGCGTTATCGCTGTTGTCGCTGTCATCACTGTCAGCGCTTTCAGCGCCTTCGTGCTCAGGACGGTCGCGACGCTCACGGCGCTCACTGCGGTTTTCTTCAGCCTTGAGCATCTCGGATTGGCCGGTAACGGCTTCTTCGCGACGGATGACCAGGTTACGGATCACTGCATCGTTGTAGCGGAAGTTGTCTTCCAGCTCGGCCAGGGCCTTGCCAGTGCATTCAACGTTCAGCATCACGTAGTGAGCCTTGTGAACATTGTTGATTGCGTAGGCCAGTTGACGACGACCCCAATCTTCCAGACGGTGGATTTTGCCGCCGTCTTCTTCGATCAGCTTGGTGTAACGCTCTACCATGCCGCCGACTTGCTCGCTTTGATCCGGGTGGACCAAAAAGATGATTTCGTAATGACGCATGAATGCTCCTTACGGGTTGTAGCCTGCCGCTCAAAAGCGGTCAGACAAGGAGTGAATGACACTTATGGACTTGCTTGCGATAGACACATGCGTGCCTGCCGTCACAGCAAGGGGCGCAATTGTAGAGAAGGGACAGAAGAGGTGCAAGGCAATTGGTGATTATTTGAACAGCCACGACTATTTGCCCAAAACACAAACCACTGTGGGAGCTAGCCTGCTAGCGATGAGGAAAAAACATTCAATATTGATGTTGAATGTGACTCCGCCATCGCTAGCAGGCTAGCTCCCACAGGAGGGGGTTACCGCTGGATCAGGACTTCTTGGCGGTTCCGGCAGCCTTGACGACGCGCTGGCGCCGGGCTTCAAACAGGCAGACGCCGGTCGCCACGGAAACGTTGAGGCTGCTGACGCTACCGGCCATCGGCAGGTGCACCAGGTAGTCGCAAAGATCGCGGGTCAGGCGACGCATACCGCTGCCTTCAGCACCCATGATCAGGATGGTCGGGCCGGTCATGTCGTGCTGATACAGACTCTGCTCAGCCTCGCCCGCCGTACCGACAACCCACAAGCCACGCTGCTTGAGCTTTTCCAGGGTGCGCGCCAGATTGGTCACCGCAACCAACGGAATCACCTCCGCCGCGCCGCAAGCCACTTTACGTACCGTCGGGGTCAACGTCGCCGACTTGTCCTTCGGAACGATCACCGCCAGAGCACCGGCCGCATCGGCCGAACGCAGGCAAGCGCCGAGGTTGTGCGGATCGGTCACGCCATCGAGCACCAACAACAGCGGTGCGCCTTCGGTGCGATCGAGCAACTCGTCGAGCATCGCCTCGCCCCAGACCTGGCTCGGACTCACCTCTGCCACCACGCCCTGGTGCACGCCTTCAACCCAGGCATCCAGCTCACGGCGTTCGGCGTTGCCAACGGCCACGCGATTTTCGTTAGCCAGCTCGATCAGCGTCTGAACACGCGGATCACTGCGGCCTTCGGCCAACCAGATCTGCTTGACGCGTTTTGGGTGGTGACGCAGCAACGCTTCTACAGCGTGCACGCCGTAGATCTTTTCCAACTGACTCATGACTTGGCCTTCGGTTTACGCGCCCCGCCGCTTTTGGCGGCTGGCGCAGAACCCGCTTTTGGCGGGCCTTTACGGTGTTTGCTCGGTTTGGCTGGCTTGCCGCCGGGAGCCTTGTCAGGCGCCGACCGTCCGGTCTTTCCCCCAGACGCCGCTTTACCGCCGCTTTTCGCTTCAGACAATAACGCCTGCTTCAATTCGCGGCTTTTGCGCAATTCGGCATTTTTCGCCGCAGCATCGCTCGGGCGATAGGCTTCGACAGCCTTTTCCTTGGCAGGACGACGACCGGTTTTAGCCGGGGCCGGTTCCGCGGCTGTTTTTGCAGCAGGAGCAGAGGTTTCAGTCCCGCGCTTCTTGCGACCAATCGGCGCGCTGATGGTTTTTTCAGCCATCTCGAAGTCGATCTTGCGCTCGTCAAGATCGACGCGCATGACGCGCACTTCAACGGTATCGCCAAGACGGAAGCTGCGACCGGTACGCTCACCGGCCAGGCGGTGGTGCACAGGATCGAAGTGGTAGTAATCGCCCGGCAGCGCGGTGACGTGCACCAGGCCTTCGACGTAGATATCGGTCAGTTCGACGAACAGACCAAAACCGGTCACGGCAGTGATCACACCCGGGAACGACTCGCCCACACGGTCTTTCATGAACTCGCACTTGAGCCAGTTCACGACGTCGCGGGTCGCTTCGTCGGCACGGCGCTCGCTCATCGAGCACTGCTCGCCGAGCTGCTCCAGGATCGCTTCGTCGTACGGGTAGATGCGCGCTTTCGGAATGGTCATCGCGCCAGCACGGCGAACGTGCGGGGTGTCCATTTTCGAATGGATGACGCTGCGAATCGCCCGGTGCGTGAGCAAGTCCGGGTAGCGGCGGATCGGCGAGGTGAAGTGGGTATAGGCTTCGTAATTCAGGCCGAAGTGGCCCTGGTTATCGGCGCTGTACACCGCCTGGCTCAACGAACGCAGCATAACGGTCTGGATCAGATGGAAATCCGGACGATCCTTGATGCTCGCCAGCAATGCCTGGTAGTCCTTCGGCGACGGGCCGTCCTTGCCTTTGTGCAGGGACAAGCCGAGCTCGCCAAGGAAAGCGCGCAGTTTTTCCAGACGCTCCGGTGGCGGGCCATCGTGGACGCGGTACAGCGCTGGGATTTCGTGCTTTTTCAGGAATTCGGCGGTGGCCACGTTGGCCGCCAGCATGCATTCCTCGATCAGTTTGTGCGCATCATTACGAACGGTCGGACGGATTTCGGCAATCTTGCGCTCGGTCCCGAAGATGATCCGGGTTTCCTGCGTTTCGAAATCGATCGCGCCACGCACGTGACGAGCGGCCAGCAGCACTTTGTACAGCGCGTAAAGCTGCTTGAGGTGCGGCAGAACGTCGTTGTACTCGCCACGGAGCTCACGCGCCTCGGTGAGTTTCGGCGTTTCCAGCATCGCGCTGACTTTGTTGTAGGTCAGGCGAGCGTGGGAGTGAATCACCGCTTCGTAGAAGCAGTAGTCGGTCATCTCGCCGGATTTGGAGATGGTCATCTCGCAAACCATGGCCAGACGATCGACGTGCGGATTCAACGAGCACAGGCCGTTGGACAGCTGCTCAGGCAGCATCGGCACGACGCGCTCGGGGAAATACACCGAGTTGCCACGAACCTGGGACTCGTTGTCCAGCGCCGAACCGATTTTCACGTAGCTGGAAACGTCGGCAATCGCCACGTACAACTTCCAGCCGCCGGAGAACAGGCGCAGCTTGCCCGGCTTGGCTTCACAGTAGACCGCATCATCGAAGTCACGCGCATCTTCACCGTCGATGGTCACGAACGGCAGATGACGCAGGTCGATGCGCTTCTCTTTGTCTTTCTCTTCGACTTCAGGCTTGAGCTTGGCGGCTTCTTTCAGCACAGCCTCAGGCCAGACGTGAGGAATGTCGTACGTGCGCAGGGCAACGTCGATTTCCATGCCCGGCGCCATGTAGTTACCCACGACTTCAACCACATCGCCTTGCGGCTGGAAGCGTGGCGTCGGCCAGTGAGTGATCTTCACCTCGACGAACTGACCGATCTGGGCGTTGGCGTTACGACCCGGGGTCACCAGCACTTCTTGCTGGATCTTCGGATTGTCCGCAACGACGAAACCAATACCGCCCTCTTCGAAGTAACGGCCAACGATGGTCTCGTGGGCACGTGAAACCACTTCTACGATCATGCCTTCGCGGCGACCGCGACGGTCGAGGCCGGAAACACGGGCCAGGGCACGATCGCCATCGAACACCAGACGCATTTGCGCCGGGCTCATGAACAGGTCGTCACTGCCGTCGTCCGGGACCAGAAAGCCGAAGCCGTCACGGTGACCGCTGATGCGGCCCAGGATCAGGTCGAGCTTGTCCACCGGCGCATAGGTGCCGCGACGGGTATAGATGAGTTGAGCGTCGCGCTCCATGGCGCGCAGGCGGCGGCGCAGGGCTTCGATCTGGTCTTCTGTGGTCAGACCAAACTCTTCGACCAGCTGCTCGCGGTTAGCAGGCGAACCCCGATCAGCAAGATGCTGAAGGATCAGTTCGCGGCTAGGAATAGGGTTATCATATTTTTCCGCTTCACGAGCGGCCTCGGGATCGAGGGACTGCCAATCGGCCATTAGAGAGTTTTCACCTTGTCTATATGCGGGTTAGTTTGGCATAGGCGTAATGAAACGGGAAATTTCAGGCTATGAGAGCCCATCTAAAGCCCTTTATCGACAGCGCGAAGCTGAATTAAATGCCACTGGTAAAATTTTCCAGGTTTTTTCGACTTCAGGGGTTTACAGTTAAAAAGACGCTCCGTATAGTGCGCGCCATCGACGACGCAGACGCATTGTCGATAATGCCCAGATGGTGAAATTGGTAGACACGCCAGCTTCAGGTGCTGGTGACCGCAAGGTCGTGGAAGTTCGAGTCTTCTTCTGGGCACCAATTTCGAGCTTGAGATTAGATCAATTTCAAGGCTCATACAAAAACCCGCGAAAGCGGGTTTTTTGCATTCTAAGCCCCTGAATTATTAAAACTAAATCAGGGGTTTACAGATCAAAAAGCTCTCCGTATAGTGCGCCACATCAACAGCGGCGACGCTGAAGATTATGCCCAGATGGTGAAATTGGTAGACACGCCAGCTTCAGGTGCTGGTGACCGCAAGGTCGTGGAAGTTCGAGTCTTCTTCTGGGCACCAATTCAAATTTCAGAGTCGATCTGAAATTTCACAAAAACCCGCGAAAGCGGGTTTTTGCGTTTCTGGCTTTCAAAAATCTTATGAGAGCCACTGCGTGCCTTCTGTAGGAGCACGGCTTGCCAGCGATGGCGTCCTTGAGATCGCCATCGCGAGCAAGCTTAGCTCCTACAGGTTGAGCGTTATGCCCGAGCCCGCTCTAGCAGAGCCGTCTTCGCCCCGCAAGGCGCACTTGAGAAACAATATCGTTTATCATTGTTTCAAGTTTTTGCAATGCGATAGTGAGGAACCTTGCGAATGATGTTTCGAAATACCCTGCGCCGCGGCCTGACCATGACCCTGCTCGGCCTGGCACTCGCCACCCCCCTCACCCAAGCCGCCGAACCGGTTTCCCTGACACTCTATAACGGTCAACACAAAGAAGTCGGCGATGCCATCGCCAAAGCCTTCGAAGCCAAGACCGGGATTCACGTCAATGTGCGCAAAGGCAGCAGCAACCAGCTCGCCAGCCAGGTCGTCGAAGAAGGTGCTCGCTCCCCTGCCGACGTGATCTACACCGAAGAATCGCCACCACTGAACAAACTCGGCGAACAAGGCCTGCTGGCGCAGACCGATGCTGCCACCCTGGCCGTTCTGCCCAAAGACTACGTCGCCGGCAACGGCACCTGGATCGGCATCACCGCGCGAGTCCGCGTCGTCGCCTACAACCCCAAGCTGATTGACGAAAAAGACCTGCCCAAGTCGGTCATGGAGTTCTCCGATCCGAAATGGCAAGGCAAGGTCGGCTTCGTGCCCACCAGTGGCGCGTTCCAGGAACAGGCCGTGGCAATCATCAAAGTGCACGGCATGGACGCGGCCGAAGAATGGCTGACCGGTTTGCGTGCTTTCGGCAAGACCTACAGCAACAACATGGTTGCATTGAAGGCAGTGGAAAACGGCGAAGTCGCTACCGTGCTGGTGAACAACTACTACTGGTTCGCCTTGCAGCGTGAAAAAGGTCAGCTCGATTCGAAACTGCATTACTTCACCGGCGGCGACGTCGGCGGGCTGATCACTGTTTCCAGTGCGGCCGTGCTGAAATCCAGCAAACATCCAAAAGAAGCCCAGCAATTCCTCGCTTACATGGCCAGCGAAGAAGGTCAGCGCGTGATCACCCAGACCACCGCCGAATACCCGCTGCACAAAGGCATGGAATCGGATCGCGGGCTCAAGCCGTTCAGCGAACTTGAGGCACCGAAGGTCACGCCAGCCGATCTCGGCAATGCCGAGCAAGCCCTGGACCTGGAACGTGACGTTGGCTTGAACTGATGAGCGTATCGTTATCCGCCCCCGTCGCGCGCGGGGGTTACGTGCCACGGCGCAAGCGGCCATCGATCTGGCTGCTGCTACCGGTTTTGCTGCTGGTGGTGCTCAGCCTGTTGCCACTGGCGTATGTCGGACTCAAAACCTGGCAGGCCGGCTGGGCTGAGGCGCTGCATTTGTTGTGGCGCCCTTATGTGTTTGGCCTGCTGCGCAACACGTTGGCGCTGATGGTCGGTGTGACGCTCGCTTGTGGCGTGATCGGCCTGTCACTGGCCTGGCTGCTTGAGCGCAGCAACTTGCCGGGGCGGCGCTTGTGGGGCGTGATTCTGTGCCTGCCGTTCGCGGTACCGGCGTTTGTCAGCAGCTTTACCTGGGTCTCACTGAGTGCACATTTCGAAGGCTTGGGCGGGGCGATCCTGGTGATGACCCTGTCCAAGTATCCGCTGATCTTTCTGCCGATCGCGGCGACCCTGCGTAATCTCGATCCCTCCCTCGAAGAGTCCGCCCGTACACTGGGGCAGAATCGCTGGGGCGTGTTTTTCAGAATTACCCTGCCGCTGCTCTGGCCATCACTGCTCGCCGGCTCGCTGCTGATCGCGCTGCACATGCTGGTGGAGTTCGGTGCTCTATCGATCATCGGCCTGCAGACGTTTACCACCGCAATCTATCAACAGTTCGAACTGGAATTCAGTAACGCGAATGCTGCGATGCTTTCCGCCGTGTTGCTGGCGCTGTGTCTGATGCTGTTGTGGCTGGAACTGCGCGTACGCGGCAAGGGTCGACACGTGCGTACCGGTCAGGGCGCGGCTCGGCATGCGGAGCAGGTTCGGCTGGGGCCTTGGGCTGCCGCCGGACAACTTTATTGCCTGGCGCTGGCGATCATCGGCAGCGGTATTCCGCTCGGGATGCTGGCGTACTGGCTAGCAGTGGGTTCGTCGGCAGCATTCCCGGTGGCGGCGATCAGCGAGGCGCTGCTCTCCTCCCTGGCGTTGTCACTGGGCGGCGCGGCGCTGTGCCTGGTGCTGGCAGTGCCGGTGGGATTGCTGGTGGTGCGCCACAAGGGCCAATTGGCGATCTGGGCCGAACGCTTGCCGTATCTGCTGCATGCGCTGCCAGGACTGGTGATCGCACTGACGTTGGTGTATTTCGCCCTGCACTATGTGCCCGTGCTGTACCAGACTTCGGCATTGTTGCTGATCGCCTATGCGTTGCTGTTTTTGCCGCTGGCTCAGGCGCCGATTCGTACGGCGCTGAACAAGGCTGCGCCGCAACTGGAAGAGGCTGCGCGCACGCTGGGCGCATCGTCTTTCAGTGCGTTTTATCGGGTGACGTTGCCGATCATTTTCCCTGCGCTGGGCGCAGCGTTTGCGCTGGTGTTTCTGGATGCGATGAAGGAACTGACGGCGACGCTGCTGCTGAGCCCGACCGGGCTCAACACCCTGGCGACGGAAGTCTGGGCGCATACCGCGAATGTGGAGTTTGCGGCGGCGGCGCCTTATGCGGCGTTGTTGATTTTGGTGTCGGGGTTGCCGGTTTATCTGCTGACTACCCGGATGTATCTGAGCCGCTGAGATTGCCTTCGCGAGCAAGCCCGCTCCCACATTTGATCTGAAGTGTTCACAAATCTTGTGTCCACCAACAATCACTGTGGGAGCGGGCTTGCTCGCGAAGAGGCCCGCCCAGTCGATACACATTTAAGCCCTGAACTGCCCCAGACTCGCCTTCAACTGCGCCGCCAATCCATCCAGTACCTTGCCGCTGGCCGTGGTTTCCACCACCGCTTGAGCCGCTTTCTCAGCCTGCGCATGAATGGTTTCAACCCGACCACGCACCGCTTGCGCGCCTTGCGCCTGATGCGCCGCTGCCTGCGTTGCCAGACCAATCGCCGCATGAACCTGCTCGACCGACGCCTGCACTGATTGCTGCAACCGCGCACTGTCACGCAGCACCAGCAAACCTTCGCTGGCCTGGCGCCCGGCCTGACCGATCGCTGCCACCGCCTCACGCGCACCTTGTTGCAAGGCAACGATGTGCGCCTGAATGTCGCCAGTGGAGCTCTGCGTCTTGCTCGCCAGCGCTCGCACTTCATCGGCGACCACGGCAAACCCGCGACCGGTCTCGCCCGCACGCGCCGCTTCGATCGCCGCGTTCAGCGCCAGCAGGTTGGTCTGCTCGGCGATCCCGTGAATCACCGTCAACACCACTTCAATTTGCTCACTCTGCTGCGCCAGCCGCTCGATGACTTTCGCCCCGGTGTCGACCTGCCCGGCCAACGCCTCGATCAGGCTGCCGACTTTCGCCGACGTCCGCGTGTTTTCATCCGTCGCCGAACGAATATCCACCACTTGCTGCAAGGCCGCCTGCATGGCATGACTTTCTGACTGGGCTTCATCAGCCATTTGCGACAACGCACGCAGGCTCTCGGCCACTTCATCGCGCTGCATGCCCGCCGCTTTATCGGCCCCGGCATTGCGCAAGGTCATCGCGCCGATTTCCACACCGGTACGCTGAGCCACATCGCCCGCTTCGCGCACGATCGGCTGCAACTTATCCACAAAGCGATTGACCGCCGAGGCCATGTCGCCGATTTCGTCCTTACTGTTGATCTGCACCCGCTTGGTCAGGTCGCCCTCGCCCGCCGCCAGGTCATCCATGGCAGCGATGAGCAGCTTCAAGCGATTGACCACTCGACGACCCAGCACCACCGCGAGCAACAGCAGCACACCGCAACCGACCAACGCGAGCCCCATGCCGATGCGCCAGCGCAAAGTACCTGCCGCCTCCTGCACGGTGCTGGTGGTGTTGGCCTGCATCGCTGAAGCCGTGGACTGCGCCGACTTCAGACGCGCGCCCATCGCTGCAGCACTATCAGCCGCCGCACCTTTGAGGCTGTCGCCGACCAGTTGATCACTGCTGGCGATCAGTGCCGAAAAGCGTTTGTCGAGGGCTGCCAGATCGACTTCCACGGAAGCGGTGGAAACCCCCATCAAGACCTTGCCGATTTCCACGCCATTGGGGCTGATTGAGGCTTCGAGGTAGTAGACCGATGGATCGCTCTTCGCCGCATCCAGCACTTTGTCCAATGCGCGCTCGCCCTGGCCTTTCTCCAGTAGCGCTTTGTTGATCGGGTTCTCGCGGTTCAGATAGCGCGTCAGGTGCTGGCCAGTAGCGTCGTCGTAGATCACGAACAGCACGTTGGGATTGCGCTGGGCCCGGCGGGCGAATTCGGACAAGGTTGGAACGTCGCTGTCCCACATGGCGCGAGGTGCGACCGAAGCCAGAAGCTGCGCCATATCGTTGGCGGAGTCCTTCAGATCCTTCTCCAGCGTTGCACGCAGTTGTGCTTGCTCGTCCTTCAATCGCGAGGACAAACCCGCCGTCAGACGTTGACGCGTGCTGGTAGAGAGGCTGTCGAGGCTCGACGTGACTTCACGCCCTGCCTGCTCCAGTTCCCCGGAGAGCTTTTGACTGTCAGCACCCAGGCGAACACCTAAATCAGCTTCCAGTGCGGTCACTGTGCTCCGGGTCAGGGCGACAGCTACAAGCACTTGCACCAAAAGGGCGATACCAAGGGTAACGAACACCGGCCGCAGAAGACGGCTTTGTAACAGTGAGAGAATGGCTGACACTTAAAATCCCTCTGCTTGGCGCCATTAAATTGATGGCGCACTGGAAGCGATGCTTTTAATCAACATCACAGCAAAGGTCGTGCCGCCCGACAGGCAGATACGACAAAGGCCCCAAATGAGGGGCCTTTGTGTTTTACATCAACGACTTATTAAGCGAACGGATGACGCAAAACGATGGTTTCGTTGCGGTCCGGGCCCGTCGAAATAATGTCGATCGGCGCACCGATCAGCTCTTCGACGCGCTTGATGTAAGCACGGGCGTTAGCTGGCAGCTCTTCCATGGTTTTGGCACCCACAGTCGACTCGGTCCAGCCCGGCACTTCTTCGTACACAGGCTGCAGGCCCACGTAGCTGTCAGCATCAGTCGGGGCAACGGCATTGCCTTGCGCATCTTTGTAGCCGACGCAGATGTTGATGGTTTCGAGGCCGTCGAGCACGTCGAGCTTGGTCAGGCAGATGCCCGAGATGCTGTTCACATCGATAGCACGACGCAGGATAACGGCGTCGAACCAGCCGCAACGACGGGCACGGCCGGTGGTAGCGCCGAACTCGTGACCTTGTTTGGCCAGGTGAGCACCCACTTCGTCAAACAGCTCAGTCGGGAATGGACCCGAACCTACGCGAGTGGTGTAAGCCTTGGTGATGCCCAGAATGTAATCCAGGAACATCGGACCAACGCCCGAACCTGTCGCCACGCCACCAGCGGTGGTGTTGGAGCTGGTCACGTACGGATAGGTACCGTGGTCGATGTCGAGCAACGAACCTTGGGCGCCTTCGAACATGATGTCTTTGCCAGCGCGACGCAGGTCGTGGAGCTCGGCCGTCACGTCCAGCATCAGCGGCTTGAGCAGTTCAGCGTATTCTTTGCACTCGGCCAGGGTTTTTTCGAACTCGATGGCAGGCTCTTTGTAGTAACCCACCAGCATGAAGTTGTGGTAGTCCACCAGTTCGCGCAGCTTGTCTTCAAAGCGCGGCATGTTGAGCAGGTCGCCCACACGCAGGCCACGCCGTGCAACCTTGTCTTCGTACGCCGGGCCGATGCCGCGACCGGTCGTACCGATCTTCAGTTCGCCACGGGCCTTTTCACGGGCCTGGTCCAGCGCTACGTGGAAGGACAGGATCAGCGGGCAGGACGGGCTGATACGCAGGCGCTCGCGCACCGGTACGCCTTTCTCTTCCAGCTTGATGATTTCCCGCAGCAGAGCGTCGGGTGCAACCACCACGCCGTTGCCGATCAGGCACTGCACGCCTTCGCGCAGCACGCCCGACGGGATCAGGTGCAAGACGGTTTTTTCGCCATCGATCACCAGGGTGTGACCAGCGTTGTGGCCACCCTGGTAGCGCACTACGGCGGCAGCATGTTCGGTCAGCAGATCAACGATCTTGCCTTTGCCCTCATCACCCCATTGGGTGCCCAGGACTACGACATTCTTACCCATAACACTTGTCCTCATTCGCGCAAACTTGGTGCCGGCCGCAGCCGACAGGAAAACTCAAGAAGCCAGTGGCGATACTTGCCAAAGCCCGTTCTGCTGAATCAATTGCCGGTCGCAGTCCGCTTCACGGGCGGCGGCCAAAGGTTGCCCAGGCAACGCCTGAACGACACGCTGACCCTCACTGCGCAACTGGCAAACCTGCTGCCAGAGTGCTGCATCCGTACTGTCAGGCATCCAGATACCGCCAGACGGTAACTCGATCTCAGCACGCCCCAGGGTCACCAGGGTTTTCAAATCGGTAGAGAAGCCGGTTGCCGGACGGGCACGACCGAAGTCGGCACCGATGTCGTCGTAACGACCGCCCTGAGCAATGGACTGGCCAACACCCGGTACGAACACCGCGAACACCACACCGGTGTGGTAGTGGTAGCCGCGCAACTCGCCCAGGTCGAAATACAACGGCAACTCGGGGAAACGCGTGGACAGACGCTCGGCAATCGCCAGCAAGTCGTCCAGAGCGGCCAGTACTGGCGCCGGCGCATCCGCCAGACGCTCGCGGGCAGCGCTCAAGACTTCACGGCCGCCACACAGGTCAACCAGCGCCCGCAACATGCCCGACAGATCGGCAGGCAGGCCTTCGGTCAAGGTAATGACCTCGTCGATGGCCTTACGTTGCAACGCGTCGAACAACTGTTGCTCGACTTCACCGGACAAACCGGCGGCGCGAGCCAGGCTGCGGTAGATACCCACATGACCGAGGTCCATGTGCACATCCGGCACATCGGCCAGTTGCAGCATAGCCAACATCAGGCTGATGACTTCCACGTCGCTGCTCGGGCTGGCATCGCCGTATAACTCGGCACCCAGCTGGATCGGGCTGCGCGAGGACGACAAGGCGCGCGGTTGAGCGTGCAGCACGCTACCGGCATAGCACAGACGGCTCGGGCCTTCGCGACGCAAGGTGTGCGCATCGATGCGCGCCACTTGCGGCGTAATGTCGGCACGGAACCCCATCTGCCGGCCCGATTGCGGGTCGATGACCTTGAAGGTACGCAGATCGAGGTCCTGGCCCGCGCCGGTCAGCAGGGATTCCAGGTACTCGATATGGGGAGTCACGACAAACTCGTAACCCCAGCTCTGGAACAGATCCAACACCTGACGACGCGCGACTTCAATGCGCGCCGCTTCTGGTGGCAGTACTTCTTCGATGCCATCTGGCAGCAGCCAGCGGTCTACCGTTGCCATTACGCCATTCCCCTATGATCCGGGCGGCAAGCCTTTGGGCGAGCCTTGAGTGAAGCAGAAAATGATCGGCTCATGCGCACAAACAACGCGCATGAACGACGCGGCGAAAAGCCTGAAATCGGCTTCACCAACCACTTTCCTCGAAAAACCTGTCGAGTCATTTCAACTCGGACGCCTGCATAAAAAACAGCAATCAAACGTGCAGACGCAAAAAAGCCGGGAATTTCCCGGCTGCCGCATCATACACACGTTTTCCCAAAGGATCACCCCGCCCGAGGCGTTAGCCGCCAGGCGGGGGATGATTCAGGTCAACGACGTATCAAGGCTTGGCTTTTTCCAGGTAACGGAAGAAGTCGCTGCTTGGGTCCAGGACCATGACGTCGGATTTGTTCGCGAAGCTTTCACGGTAGGCACGCAGGCTACGGTAGAAACCGTAGAACTCCTGATCCTGGCCGTAGGCCTTGGAGTAGATCGCAGCGGCCTGGGCATCACCATCACCACGAACCTCTTCAGATTCACGATAGGCTTCAGCCAGCAACACGCGGCGTTGACGATCAGCGTCGGCACGAATGCCTTCCGACAGCTCGTTACCCTTGGCGCGGTGCTCGCGAGCTTCACGCTCACGCTCGGAACTCATGCGTTCGAACACGCTGCGGTTCACTTCCTTCGGCAGATCGATGGCCTTGACCCGAACATCGACAACTTCGATGCCCAGCTCTTTTTCCGCCATCTTGTTCAGCGAAGCCGTGATATCGGTCATCAGCGCATCACGCTCACCGGAAACCACTTCATGCAGCGTGCGCTTACCGAACTGGTCACGCAGGCCCGACTCCAGACGACGGGAAAGACGCTCGTCAGCAATCTGCTTGAGGCCGGAAGTCGCGGTGTAGAAGCGCTCGGCATCTTTCACGCGCCACTTGGCGTAGGCATCGACCATGACGGCTTTCTTTTCCAGCGTCAGGAAGCGTTGTGTCGGTGCATCCAGCGTCATCAGGCGTGCGTCGAATTTGCGCACCTGGTTAACGTAAGGCACTTTCACATGCAGGCCCGGCTGAACATCAGTCTGGACTACACGACCGAACTGCAGCAGCACCGCACGCTCGGTCTGAGCCACGATGTAGAAGCAGTTCCAGGCAGCGATCGCCACGACGACGCCGACAATAAGGGCGATCAGCGATTTATTGCTCATCAGCGACTCTCCCTGGTACGTGCTTGCTGTTGCTGCAGATCGGCTGCACGCACATTCGCTTCATTGCTGGTGGCTGCCGCGCCGGTCACCGAAGTGCTGGTGTTGCGACCGCCTTCGACCATCTTGTCCAGCGGCAAGTACAGCAGATTGCTCTGGCCATTCTTGTTGCCGGTCACGAGAACCTTGCTGGTGTTGCTGAAGACTTCCTGCATGGTGTCCAGGTACAGACGCTGACGGGTCACTTCAGGTGCCTTGCGATACTCGCTCACCAGCTTGGTGAAGCGATCAGCCTCACCCTTGGCGCGCGAGACGGTTTCGTCACGGTAACCATTGGCATCTTCAATGATGCGCTGAGCCTGACCACGGGCTTCCGGCACGACACCGTTGGCGTAGGTTTCAGCCTGGTTACGCGAACGCTGCTCGTCTTCACGGGCGCGGATCACGTCATCGAAGGCTTCCTGCACTTCACGCGGTGCGGCTGCGCTCTGTACGTTGACCTGAGTGACGGTGATACCGGTGCGATAGGTATCCATGAAGCGTTGCAGACGCTCCTTGATTTCGCTGGCCATCAATTCACGACCTTCGGTCAGCACCTGGTCCATCGCGGTGGAACCCACCACATGGCGCAAGGCACTTTCGGTCGCGTGCTGCAGGCTGATTTCCGGCTGATCAACGCTCAGCACGAAGTCCTGCAGGTTGCTGATCTTGTACTGCACGGTCAGCGGCACTTCGACGATGTTCTCGTCTTCAGTCAGCATTTGACCCTGCTTGGTATAGGCACGCTCACGCGTGACGTTTTCCAGGTACTTGCGATCGATCGGCGGGAAGTAGATGTTCAGGCCCGGGCCAACGGTTTCGTAGTACTTGCCGAAGCGCAGCACCACGGCTTGCTCCTGCTCGTCGACTACATAGACCGCGCTGTACAGCCACACGGCCGCCAACACGACCAGGCCGATGCCGAGCAGACCGCCGAAGCCGCCACTCCTGCCCGAACCGCCACCGTCATCACCGCGTTTCTTACCACCACCGAACAACCCGTTCAGGCTTTCCTGCAGCTTTCGGAAGGCCTCGTCGAGATCCGGTGGTCCCTTGCGGTCGCCGTTATTGCGGCGTTTGCCACCCCAAGGATCCTGATTATTCGAGTTGCCACCCGGCTCATTCCAAGCCATAGCGCTCTCCATCTGATAAAGCAAAGACGCACCCACGGCGCGCCGACCAATGCTACAGAATGCCTGTCACCGCGGCACAACCGCTTTTTCAGGCTTTTATTGCAAAGTGTGTTGTTCGATGAATTCCATCGGTTGCAGACCTTCGCGACTCACCAGTCGATTCAACTCGACCCGCGGCAAGCGAACGGCCAGCAGGCTGATGCCTTCTTCGTCGTGTTCTTCTTTCTGCACCGCACCGAGTTCGAAAAACTGCGCACGCAGTCGAGCAAAACGTTGCGGCAAGCGCAAGGTGCCGATAAACAAATCACTGCCGAGTAACTCGGCAATGGCTTGTTCAAGCAATTCCAGACCAGTGCCATCACGCGCCGACAGCCATACCCGCTGGGGTTTGCCGTTTTCGTCGCGCTGGATTTGTGGCTCAACGCCTTCAAGCAAATCGAGTTTGTTATAGACCTCGAGGATCGGCAAGTCCTGGGCACCAATCTCGCCCAGCACCACCATCACCTGCTCGATCTGCAACATGCGATCGGGTTCGGCCGCATCGATCACGTGCAACAGCAGGTCTGAGTTGCTCGACTCTTCGAGGGTAGACCGAAAGGCCTCGACCAGCTTGTGGGGCAAATGGCGAATGAAACCTACAGTGTCCGCCAGGACAATCGGCCCCAGATCGTCCAGCTCCAGACGGCGCAGGGTCGGGTCCAACGTGGCAAACAATTGGTCAGCCGCGTAAACGTCGGATTTCGTCACGTTATTGAAGAGCGTGGATTTACCGGCGTTGGTATACCCCACCAGCGACACCGTAGGGATATCCGCACGCATACGCCCACGTCGCGACTGTTCGCGCTGACTGCGCACTTTCTCCAGCCGACCCTTGATCTGCCGCAGACGAACCCGCAGCAAACGGCGGTCGGTTTCGAGTTGGGTTTCACCCGGGCCACGCATGCCGATACCACCACCCTGACGTTCAAGGTGGGTCCAGCCACGAACCAGCCGGGTGCTCATGTGGTCAAGCTGGGCCAGTTCTACCTGGAGCTTGCCTTCATGGGTACGGGCGCGTTGGGCGAAAATATCGAGAATCAGACCGGTACGGTCGATCACGCGACACTCGAAAACACGTTCGAGGTTACGTTCCTGACTGGGCGTGAGGATGTGATTGAAAATCACCAGATCGGCCTCTTCGGCCTTGACCAGGTCGCGCAGTTCCTCGACCTTGCCGCTGCCAATCAGGAATTTGGCGGTTGGCCGATGACGCGGCACGTTAAAAAACGCAACGGTCTCGGCGCCCGCCGAATTAGCCAGTTCCTGAAACTCCTGCGGATCTTCGCGCGCCTCAGGGTCCTGTCCATCCAAGTGAACGAGGATTACTCGCTCACCACCACCGTGGCGCTCAAAGAACAAAGGAGACTCCTATCAGGCGTTACCTGGCTCAGCGTCACCTGCTTCGGATTCGGTTGCGCTAGGCAGACGAATTGGACGAACCGGCACCACTGTAGAGATAGCGTGTTTGTAAACCATCTGGCTGACGGTGTTTTTCAGCAGGATAACGAACTGGTCGAAAGACTCGATCGTGCCTTGCAGCTTGATCCCGTTGACCAGGTAGATGGAAACCCCCACTTTCTCTTTACGTAAAGTATTCAAGTAAGGGTCTTGTAGCGAATGCCCTTTTGACATGTGCCGCACTCCTTTAAGGATTCAAAATAAAAAATAGGTAAACAATGGCTTGTGGCCGTCACACCCCCAAGGATAGACGGCAATTGCAAGGACTCAGCTCAATATGGAGATGGTCCCAAGGTATTTCAAGGCGCGCGGCAGATTGTCGCAATCGAGGCTGTCCAACCAGTGCAAATCAGCCCAACTGCGCAGCCAGGTGAACTGACGCTTTGCCAATTGGCGCGTGGCAATGATTCCACGCTCCTGCATCTCGGCTTGCGTCAGCTTGCCATCCAGGTAGTCCCAGACTTGTCGGTAGCCTACTGCACGTATAGACGGCAACCCGGCATGCAGGTCACTTCGCTTACGCAGGGCTACGACCTCGTCAATGAATCCCTGTTCCAGCATATTCGTGAATCTTTGTTTAATTCGCTCGTGCAATACCTGGCGATTTGCCGGAGCAATGGCCAAGTTCGCGACAGTATAGGGCAATTGTTGCAGTCCCGAGGCGGCTGCTTCAGTACTTTGCGCAGATTGTTGCAACCTTAGTGCAGTCATGCTCTGACCGCTGACACGATAAACTTCCAGTGCTCGACTAAGTCGCTGCGGATCGTTCGGATGAATACGCGCCGCAGATTGCGGATCGATGACTGCCAATTGATCGTGCAAGGCTTGCCAGCCAAGGCGTGCAGCTTCTTCTTCGATCTGTGCGCGGACATCCGGATCGGCCGCCGGCATGTCTGCCAGACCTTCAACCAAAGCCTTGTAATAGAGCATTGTGCCGCCCACCAGCAGCGGAATTTTGCCCCGCGCGGTGATCTCGGCCATGGCTTGGAGGGCATCACGACGGAAATCGGCGGCCGAATAGCTCTCTGCCGGGTCGAGAATATCGATCAACCGGTGTGGAAATTCAGCCAGAAGCTCTTTTGAAGGCTTGGCGGTGCCGATGTCCATGCCACGGTAGACCAGCGCCGAATCGACGCTGATCAACTCGCAAGGCAAGACTTTGGTGAGTTCGATGGCCAGGTCGGTCTTGCCGGCGGCGGTCGGCCCCATCAGGAAAATCGCAGGAGGGAGCTGGCTCATCAACGACCGCGCAAAAACAGTTTGTCCAGATCGTCCAGGCCCAATTGGGTCCAGGTCGGTCGGCCATGGTTGCATTGACCGCTGCGTTCGGTGTTTTCCATGTCCCGCAGCAGACCGTTCATTTCCGGCAGGGCCAGGCGTCGATTCGCCCGAATCGCGCCATGGCAAGCCATGGTCCCGAGCAGCTCGTTCAGGTGCGCCTGAATCCGGTCGCTGGTGCCGTATTCCATCAGGTCCGCGAGGACGTCACTGACCAATCGATTGGCTTCTGCCTGCTTGAGCAGTGCCGGGATCTGCCGGATGGCCAGGGATTCCGGGCCCAGACGCTGCAATTCAAAGCCCAGGCGCTGGAACCACGCGACGTGTTCTTCGGCGCAATCGGCTTCACGCTGACTGACCGCCAGGGACTCCGGCACCAGCAGCGGCTGACCGCTCAGGCCTTCGCTGGCCATGGCGATTTTCAGGCGTTCGTACATGATCCGCTCGTGAGCCGCGTGCATGTCCACCAGCACCAGGCCTTGGGCGTTTTCCGAAAGAATATAAATGCCTTTGAGCTGCGCCAGTGCATAACCCAGCGGCGGAATGTCGTCCTGCCCGGCCGGCAGCGCTACTGCGTTGGCTTCTGGCAATGGCGCAAAAAACTCGCGATAAGCTGCCTGGGCCTCAGCCACCGGCACGCCGGACTGAGGGCGCGGCGAGTACTGATATTGATAACCGGCACCCGCGCCCGAGCCGGCCGGCGTATTGAACGACGGCTGGGCCTGAGGCTGTTCCAGCAAGGCATTGGCCGCCAGACGCATTTCGCCCTGTGGCCCGAACTCGCCAGCATCAATGCCGGTAGGTCGAACGATGGCCGTCGCGACAGGCGCGGCCAGATGGTCTTCCGGCCGCACATCGCCCAAGGCGCGGTGCAGGGTGCCGTAGAGGAAATCGTGAACCATGCGCCCGTCACGGAAGCGCACTTCGTGCTTGGTCGGGTGCACGTTGACGTCAACGCCTGCCGGATCGACTTCGAAAAACAGCACGAACGTCGGGTGCCGGCCGTTGAACAGCACGTCGCGATAGGCCTGACGCACCGCGTGGGCCACCAGTTTGTCGCGTACCGCACGGCCGTTCACAAAGAAATACTGCAAGTCTGCCTGGCTGCGGTTGAACGTCGGCAAGCCAACCCAGCCCCACAAATGCAGGCCATTGCGCTCGATCTCGATCGGCAGCGCCTGCTCGAGGAAACCCGAGCCGCAAATCGCCGCCACACGCCGGGCACGGGCCGCGTCGTCATGGGCTTCATGCAGGCTGAGGATGGTCTTGCCGTTGTGGCGCAGATGGAACGCCACGTCAAAACGCGCCAACGCCAGACGCTTGATCACTTCTTGCAGGTGATCGAATTCGGTTTTTTCGGTTTTCAGAAACTTGCGGCGCGCCGGGGTGTTGAAAAACAAGTCACGCACTTCCACCGACGTGCCCACCGGATGGGCCGCCGGCTGCACGCGAGGCGCCATGTCCCGGCCTTCGGTTTCGACCTGCCAGGCCTGATCAGCCTCTTTGGTGCGGGACGTCAGGGTCAGGCGCGCCACGGAGCTGATCGACGCGAGGGCTTCACCGCGAAAGCCCAGGCTCATGACCTGCTCGAGGTCTTCCAGGTTGCGGATTTTGCTGGTGGCGTGTCGCGCCAGGGCCAGCGGCAAGTCATCGGCAGAAATGCCGCTGCCATCGTCGCGCACCCGCAGCAGCTTGACGCCGCCCTGCTCCACATCGACATCGATACGCCTGGCGCCGGAGTCGAGGCTGTTTTCCAGCAGCTCCTTGATCACCGAAGCCGGGCGCTCAACCACCTCACCGGCGGCAATCTGGTTCGCCAGTCGCGGGCTGAGCAGCTCGATGCGAGCCGTGTTGGTCAGCACCTGGTTCATTCTTTGGCCGCCAGTTCAGTGCCGGGGATGGTCAAGTGCTGACCGATCTTGAGCTCATCACTCGACAGGTTGTTGGCGCTGCGCAGCGTGGCCGCAGACACCTGATATCGCACGGCAATCATCGCCAGCGTCTCGCCGGGGCTCACGCGATGGTCACGAGGACCTTGGGCGATCCCGCCGGAATCACGCAGCCAGGCAATGTAGGTGCCCGGTGGCGGGTTCTGCTGGAAGAACTGGCGCACGCCGCTGCTGATCGAACGCGCCAGCGCTTGCTGGTGATTCGCGGCGGCAAGCTTGGACGCTTCGTTGGCGTTGGAGATGAACCCGGTTTCCACCAGGATCGATGGAATGTCCGGCGACTTCAGCACCATGAACCCGGCCTGCTCCACGCGCTGTTTGTGCAGCGGCGTGACACGGCCGATGTTGCTCAGGACTTTCTGGCCGACGTTCAGACTAGAAGTCAGGGAAGCCGTCATCGACAGGTCAAGGAGCACGCCCGCCAGCATGCGGTCCTTGTCGTCGAGGCTGACGTTGCCGGCACCACCGATCAAGTCGGAACGGTTTTCGCTGTCGGCCAGCCAACGGGCCGTTTCCGAGGTAGCACCGCGATCAGACAGGGCAAACACCGAGGCACCGAAGGCTGCGGCCGAAGGCGCGGCATCGGCGTGGATCGAAACGAACAGGTCGGCGCCCTTCTTGCGGGCGATTTCGGTACGGCCGCGCAGTGGGATGAAGTAGTCGCCGGTGCGGGTCAGTTCGGCGCGGAAGCCTTTCATGCCGCTGACCTGACGCTGCAATTCGCGGGCGATGGCCAACACCACGTCTTTCTCGCGCTGACCGCGAGAGCCGGAGGCGCCCGGGTCTTCGCCGCCGTGACCGGCATCGATGACCACAATAATGTCGCGCTTGCCGGCCGGAGCTGGCGGCAGCTTCACCGCAGGCTCTACCGGAGTGACCGGCACCGGGGCTACCGTCGCGACGTTGGTCGGCGCCGGAATTGGCGCGGCATCGGCGGCGTTGTCGAACAAGTCGACCACCAGGCGATTGCCGTACTGGGCGTTTGGCGCCAAGGTAAAACTTTTCGGCGTCACGGCTTTTTTCAGGTCGATGACCACCCGCAGATCGGTTGGCGTACGTTGAGCCGAGCGCATGGCGGTGATCGGCGTGTTCGAGCTGTTGACGCTCAGCGGCGCCCCCAGAGTCGCGCCATTGATGTCGATGACCAGCCGATCCGGGGCGGTCAGGGTAAATACACTGTGCTGGACAGGACCACTCAGATCGAACACCAGTCGTGTGTTGTCCGGAGCCCGCCACAGGCGAACGCTGTTGACCTTCGTCTCGGCCACAGCGTCGACGGTCACCGCCAAAAACAACAATCCTACGGCAGCTACCATCGCGCGAAAGCGCATACCTAACCCCATCATTTAATTGGTTTCCAATGCCAAAGCGGCACACCACGACTCGCCACGCGAGCCCTGGGACAAAATTTTCAGCGAACGCCCGCTGTCTTGCGGGCCAATGGTAATGGTCAGGTCAGGCTTTGGCAAAAAGCCTGCACCCTTTTCGGGCCATTCGATCAGACACAACGCGTCGTCTTCGAAGTAGTCGCGGATACCGAGGTATTCCAGTTCCTCAGGGTCGACCAAGCGATAGAGGTCGAAATGGAAGGCCCGGATTTCGCCAATCTCGTAGGGTTCGACCAGGGTGAAGGTCGGACTTTTTACCGCGCCTACATGCCCCAAGCCACGAATGATGCCCCGAGACAGCGTAGTTTTCCCCGCCCCCAGGTCCCCTTCCAGAAAAATCAGACCGTGCCCTTGAGTGGTTTTTGCGATGCGCCCGCCAAATGCGGTCATCGCCTCTTCATCAGCCAGGTACAGGGTTATTTCAGACACGGTGCTTGCTCCTCCAACAACTGACGAATGGCTGGGATCAGATCACTGGCCGCCAGCCCACGGCCCGATTTACCTTCTTGCGCACCAGCATTGGCGTGCAGCCAGACGGCCAGGCAGGCGGCGTCGAACGCCTCCATGCCTTGCGCCAGCAACGCGCCGACCAGACCGGCCAGCACATCACCCAAACCGGCGGTGGCCATCGCAGGATGGCCCTGATGACACACCGCCAGACGCCCATCGGGGCTGGCGATCAGGCTGCCGGCGCCTTTGAGCACCACGACAGCTGTATATTTTTTGCTCAATGCGTGAGCTGCCGCAGGACGATCGGCCTGCACTACGGCAGTGCTCACCCCCAGCAAGCGCGCCGCTTCGCCTGGATGCGGCGTGATCACGCAGTCCTTGGGCAAGCTCACGTGCTCTGCGGCCAGCAGATTCAATGCATCAGCGTCCCAGACTTGCGGCAGCGGCGCCTTGGCAGCCGCCGACAAAAGGCTGCGCCCCCAGGAAGCCTGACCCAAGCCTGGGCCGACAACCAGCACGGAAACCTTTTGCAGCAGTTCCATCAGTTGATTGGCCGACGAAGTGCCCAACACCATGGCTTCAGGAATTCTCGCCAGCGCGGCCGGAACATGTTCACTGCGCGTGGCCACGGACACCATGCCCGCACCGCTGCGCAGGGCACTTTGTGCGCTCAGCAGGATGGCGCCACCAAAGCCGCGATCACCGCCGACCAGCAGGACGTGGCCGAATTTGCCTTTATGGGAGGTTGGAGCACGGCCCGCCAGACGCGGCAACGAACTGGCCGTCAGGCGACGTGCACTGATGGCGACGCCGTTAAACGACTCGGGGGAGGCCTGCAGATCGTTGAACACCAACGCCCCAACCACGTCTGCAGCATCGCCAGTGAACAGACCCAGTTTCAGGCCGATGAACGTCACCGTCAGGTCAGCCCGCACCGCAGCGCCGAGTATTCGGCCGGTATCAGCGCACACCCCCGAAGGGATATCCACCGCCGCAACCGGCAGCCCGCTGCCGTTGATCGCCGCAATGGCGCCCGCGTAGGGTGCTCGCACTTCACCCGTCAGACCGGTGCCGAGCAAGGCATCCAGTACGACACCGCGCAATTCTGACTGTGCACTGAAAGCTTGCACCGCGACACCTTCGGACACGGCCTCGGCATGGGCTGATGCCGCATCACCCTGTAAACGCTTGGGATCACCGACCGCCAACACCCGCACATGCCAGCCGGCACGTCGGGCCAGTACGGCCACCAGATAACCGTCGCCAGCGTTATTGCCATGACCGGCCATGACACTCAATTCATTCGCCGACGGCCAATGGCGGACCAGCGCACGCCAGGTCGCCCGCGCCGCGCGCTGCATCAATTCGAAGCCCGGTGTGCCGGCCGCGATGAGGCTTGCATCGAGGGCTCGCACTTGCGCGGCGCTATACAGCGCGTCGGGTAAATCATCTTTAGTGTGCGGCATGCGTCTTCGGGCTCCGATGTCTGGCAGAATTATACGCACCTCAGCTCCGGTTTCTCTCGCCTCATGCCCGCAATTACCACAGACCTGCCCGCCCTCGCCCAATCCATCAAGGACTGGGGCCGCGAGCTGGGCTTTCAGCAAGTCGGCATCAGCGGCCTCGACCTGGCCGAGCATGAGCAGCACCTGGAACGCTGGCTCGCGGCCGGCTACCACGGCGAAATGGACTACATGGGCGCTCACGGCAGCAAACGCTCACACCCGGAAGAGCTGGTGCCCGGCACGCTTCGGGTGGTTTCCCTGCGCATGGACTACCTGCCGGGCGACACCGAAATGGCCAAACGCCTGGCACAACCTGCAAAAGCCTACGTCTCGCGTTATGCCTTGGGCCGCGATTACCACAAATTGATCCGTAAACGCGTGCAACAACTGGCCGATAAAATCCAGGCCGAAATCGGCCCGTTTGGTTTCCGCGCCTTCGTCGACAGCGCGCCGGTGCTGGAAAAAGCCATCGCGGAACAGGCCGGTCTGGGATGGATCGGCAAAAACACCCTGGTCTTGAATCGCAAGGCCGGCAGTTACTTCTTTCTCAGCGAACTGTTCGTCGACCTGCCGCTGCCGGTTGACCCGCCTCACGCTACCGAACATTGCGGCCGTTGCACCGCATGCCTCGACATCTGCCCGACCAACGCCTTCGTCGGCCCGTACATGCTGGATGCCCGACGCTGCATCTCCTACCTGACCATCGAACTGAAAAGCGCGATCCCGGAAGATTTGCGGCCACTGATCGGCAATCGGGTATTTGGCTGTGATGACTGCCAGATTGTCTGCCCGTGGAACCGCTTCGCCCGTCCGTCCGGCGAAAGCGACTTCAAGCCACGGCACAATCTGGACAACGCGGAGTTGGCAGAGCTGTTCATGTGGGATGAGGAGAAGTTTCTCAGCAACACTGAAGGTTCGCCGTTACGCCGGGCGGGTTATGAGCGTTGGCTGCGAAACCTGGCGGTTGGCCTGGGCAATGCTCCGTCGAGCATTCCAGTGCTGGAAGCGTTGAAGGCTCGTAAGGATTACCCGTCGGAGTTGGTGCGAGAGCATGTGGAGTGGGCGCTCAAGCAACACGCCAAACGTCAGGCTTCGTCGTTATAAACGAACTTCGGCATTTCCCAGTGAAACCGGATCGCCAGCAACCGCAGCAGGAAGCCGCCAAACAGCGTGATCAAAATCGCCTGTTCACCCGGCAATTGCAGGTAAATGCAGAGCATGTAGCACCACGCCGCAGCGAACGAGACGCTGGCGTAGAGTTCGCGGCGGAAGATCAGCGGGATGTCGTTGCAGAAAATGTCGCGCAGGATGCCGCCGAAAACCCCGGTGATCACACCGCTGACGGACGCGACGAGCATGCCGTGGCCCATTTCCAGCGCGGTCATGCAGCCGATCAGGGTGAATGCCACCAGGCCCACGGCATCGAGCACCAGAAACAGTGAGCGCAGATGGCGCATCCAGCGTGCGGCGAAGACCGTGAACATCGCCGCCACCGAGGTTAGCACCAGGTATTCCGGGTGTTTGACCCACGTCAGCGGGTAGTGGCCAAGCAGCACGTCACGCACCGAACCGCCGCCCAAAGCCGTGACGCAGGCAATCAGCACCACGCCAAACCAGTCCATTCCGCGACGGCCAGCAGACAGAGCACCGGTCATGGCTTCGGCGGTAATGGCGATCAGGTAAAGCATCAGCAACATGGTGGCGGTCCTTGCAGGAAGGCGCGCAGTCTAGCCATTTAGTCCCGGCACCAAAAGAGGGCAAAACAGACACTGAGACCTGTGGCGAGGGGATTTATCCCCGTTGGAGTGCGAAGCGCTCCCCTGCATTCTTTCAGTGGCAACGCATTCGCCGGTTTTACGACTGCTTCGCAGCCGAACGGGGCGGTGCGACGTTTCGATAAATCCCCTCACCACAGAAAGCCTCCTCACCACAAAGGCCTTCGCTGCTCTGCATCAGAACTTGATGAAGTTCTTGCGATAGTGCTGCAGCTCGGCGATCGATTCGCGAATATCGTCCAGGGCCAGGTGAGTGCTGCCCTTTTTGAAGCTGTCGCGCACGTCCGGCGCCCAGCGTGCGGCCAACTCTTTCAGAGTCGACACATCCAGGTTGCGGTAATGGAAGAAGCTTTCCAGGGATTTCATGTGCGTATAAAGGAAGCGACGATCCTGGCAGATGCTGTTGCCACAGATCGGCGACTTGCCCTTCGGCACCCATTTTTCCAGGAAAGCGATGGTTTCGGCTTCAGCTTCGGCCATGCTGATGCGGCTGTCGCGAACGCGCTGGGTCAGCCCGGAGCCGCCGTGTTGACGGGTATTCCACTCGTCCATGCCAGCGAGAATTTCGTCGCTGTGATGGATAGCGATCACCGGACCTTCGGCCAAGGTGTTCAGGTCGCTGTCGGTAACGATGGTGGCCATTTCAATGATGACGTCGGCATCAGGGTTCAGACCGGTCATTTCCAGGTCGATCCAGATCAGATTCTGCGGGTTTTGCATGTGTCGGCTCCTAGGCAATGCTGCGCAGTTTAGCCTAGGGCGGCGGCCGGGCGTGCTAAACTCGCGGCCGTTTTACCTAATCGCTGCATTCTTGATACGGAACACCCATGGCCAAACGCCAACTCAATCGTCGTCAAAACTGGCGCATCGAAAAGATTCAGGGCGAACGCGCTGCCCGCGCCGCCAAACGCGAGTCCTCGGCTGTCGAGGCACTTGAGGGTGGCGATCTGGGTCCGGAACAGACCGGCCTGGTGATCGCGCACTTCGGTGTGCAGGTCGAAGTCGAAGCCCTCGATGGCGATCTGGCCGGCCAGGTATTCCGTTGTCACTTGCGCGCCAACCTGCCGGCGCTGGTGACCGGCGATCAGGTGGTCTGGCGTGCCGGCAACCAGGGCATCGGCGTGATCGTGGCGCAACTGCCGCGTAAAACCGAACTCTGCCGTCCGGACAGCCGTGGCCAGCTCAAGCCTGTAGCGGCCAACGTCGACATGATCGTCATCGTCTTCGCGCCGCTGCCCGAGCCTCATGCCAACCTGATCGACCGTTATCTGGTCGCTGCTGAGCACGCAGGGATTCGTCCGCTGCTGCTGCTCAACAAGTTCGACCTGATCGACGAGCAGAACGCCCCCGCGCTGAATGCCTTGCTGGCGGTTTACCGCACGCTGGGTTATCCGGTGCTGGAAGTCTCGGCGCACCACGGCAACGGCATGGAGTTATTGCAGGCACAACTGGACGGGCACATCAGCGTGTTCGTCGGCCAGTCCGGCGTCGGCAAATCCTCGTTGGTCAACACCCTGTTGCCTGAAGTCGAAGCCCGTGTCGGCCCGCTGTCCGAGCTCTCCGGCCAGGGCACTCACACCACCACCACCGCGCGGCTGTTCCACTTCCCCGGCGGCGGCGAGTTGATCGACTCCCCGGGTATCCGCGAATTCGGCCTGGGCCACGTCAGCCGTGCCGACGTCGAAGCCGGCTTCATCGAGTTCAACGACTTGATCGGCACCTGCCGCTTTCGCGACTGCAAGCACGACCGCGAGCCGGGTTGCGCCTTGCTCAAAGCTCTCGAAGAAGGCCGCGTGCAGCAGCAGCGGATGAACAGCTATCGCTCGATCATCGCGAGTTTGCCGGAAACCAGCTATTAAGTAGCCGGGATCATTTTCGTGACGCCACGAAAATGATCGGCAGCTTCCTGCAGAAATAAAAAAGCCGCGATCATCTCGCGGCTTTTTTGGTTTCAGGATCCTGCTTTTTCCAGCTTCCAGCCCAACGCATCCAAGGCGTCACAGCCATCCTGAACCAGCATGTGAGCGGCGTTGGCGAAATGCTCCAGGTCGTGACCTTCGGCTTCTTTGACGCACAGGCAGGTGACGCTGTTGAGCAGATTGCGCGCAGCTTTGAGTCGGTGGACGGCGGTTTCGAGGAGATCGGAAGCGCGGGCTTCGGTGTCGATGTACAGCGTCGGGCCGACGCTGAAGTTGCCTTGGAGCGGGTGATACTTAGCCATGGGTCAAAACTCCGGATAATTTCGAGAGATTTCATCTGTGGTCCGACCGGCTAAGATCGGTCACCGCGTTGGCAGCGACGGCGGAACTATAGGCTGATGCTTGTACGACTGAAAACCCCGACACAAATTTTCAGATCGTTCCTACAACTACTAATCATCGTCAGCAAGCCGGCGCCCACAGGTGCATGTTCCTTCCTTGATCAAAACTGACTTCCAGACACCGAAGTATGAAAGAGGAAGGAACGGACAACCTATATCGAGAGGCCGAGTGGAGGTTCTGCGCAGTGGGCAACCCGGCATGGATGCCGGGTTAGCCGCCCCCGGCCATGGATGGCCGATGGCGGCGGGCCCACGGAGCAGGACCGGAGCGAGGGCATGCCGAGCCTAGGCGAGGCACCGATCGAAAGGGGCAAAAGCGCTTGGTTACTTGGCGCTTTTCCAAGTGACTCGCTGTAAAAGCGAAACCATAGGCGGCCGTTACCGCAGAAATAGATATGTACCCAAAAACTCACGCCAGCCATAAGGCCGCTATCGCAGGCAAGCCAGCTCCCACAGGGACCGTGCCCACGCTGAAAATGAAGTGGCTTCCAAACCAGTGAAAGCCGCAAAAAAAAGCCGACATCTCTGTCGGCTTTTTCATGGCTCACTGCTTGGGCGGTTCACCCGGCTTCGGCGCCGGGTTGTCGAACAAATTCAACCGTTCACGAAGCTCATGCGCCGGCAACGGCTCTTTATCTGCCGGTAACGCGTTCGGGTCGGCTGGCTTGGCGGGTACTTCGCCCGGGCCGCCCTGCCCTTGCGCCGGCGTTGTTTCTGGAGCCGGTTCCGCACCTTGCGAACCTTCGATGGCACGCTGGGCTTTCTTGGTCAGCACAATAATGTCGATACGGCGATTGACCGGATTGAACGGGTGCTCGCGATCGAACAACGCCGACGAGGCATAACCGACGACGCGCGCCACCTGCGCATCCGGATAGCTGCCGGCGACCAGCGCACGACGGGCGGCGTTGGCACGGTTGGCCGAAAGCTCCCAGTTACCAAAGTCACCGGTGCCCGTGTACGGCTTGGCATCGGTGTGGCCGCTGATGCTGATCTTGTTCGGCACTGCTTTGATGGTGTCGGCCATGGCCAGCAGGATGTCTTCGAAGTACGGTTTCAGACGAGCTGAGCCTGAGTCGAACATCGGCCGGTTTTCGGCGTCCACGATCTGGATGCGCAAACCGTCCGGCGTGATTTCGAAACTGATTTGGTCTTTGAATTTCTTCAGCTGCGGGTTCTCTTCGACCTTGGTCTGCAGTTCTTGCAGCAACAGTTCGAGACGCTCCTTCTCGACCTGCTCGGCCATGCCTTCAACCTGCTCGGCGTCGATGGTCACCTTGTCTGGCTGCGGCTGGGATTTCACCTCGGGGTTGAGGGTGTTCTCCGGCGCCAGGGTCGGTGTGCCGCCCAGGTCGATGATGTACGGCGTGCCGCTTTCGGAAAAGCCGACCGGGTCCTTGAAGTAACCGGCGATGGCGATCTTCTGTTCAGGCGTTGCGGTCGACAGCAGCCACAGCACCAGGAAGAACGCCATCATCGCCGTCGCGAAGTCCGCGAAGGCGATTTTCCAGGCGCCCCCGTGATGCCCGCCGGCGATGCGCTTGACGCGCTTGATGATTATCGGCTGGTTATTTTCCATGACTTAACGTCCGCGGACCGCTTGTTCCAGCTCAGCAAAGCTAGGACGGTGCGCCGGGTACAGAACTTTACGACCGAACTCTACCGCCAGCGATGGCGGCATGCCGGAAGCCGAAGCGACCAGCGAGGCCTTGATGGCTTCGTAGATGTTGAGTTCTTCCTTGGCATCGTGGGCCAGGGAGTGAGCCAGCGGACCAAAGAAACCATACGCCGCGAGAATACCGAAGAAGGTACCGACGAGGGCCGCACCGACGTGCAGGCCGATGGATTTCTGATCGCCTTCACCCAGGGAAGCCATGGTCACCACGATACCGAGTACCGCCGCGACGATACCGAAACCCGGCATGGCGTCGGCAATGCCGTTCACCGCGTGGGATGGATGCTCGAGGTCTTCCTTGAGACTGTAAAGCTCCATGTCGAACAGGCCTTCAAGCTCATGGGGCGCCATGTTGCCGGAGGACATGATGCGCAGGTAATCGCAGATGAACGCGGTCATGCGTTCGTCTTTTAATACCGCAGGGTATTTGGCGAAGATCGGGCTCGCAGCGGCGTCTTCAATGTCGCCCTCGATAGCCATCATGCCTTCGCGGCGGCTCTTGTTGAGGATCTCGTAGATCAGGCCCAGCACTTCCAGATAAAAAGTGTGGTTGAAACGCGAACTGAACATGCCCAAGGATTTCTTGAGCACGTGCATGGTCATGTAACCAGGGTTGGCCTGCAGGAATGCACCGAGGGCCGCACCACCAATAATCATCACCTCGAAGGGCTGAATCAGGGCGGCAATTTTGCCGTGGGAGAGCACGTATCCGCCGAGCACGCTCGCGAATACGACGATGATGCCGATTAATTTAGCCATAGGTAGGAGAGCACTTACTGAGTCGGGTTCAAGGTCATATTCGGAAGTTAAAAAATCTCTTCTTCTACTTATCGGCAAAACTGCGCCAGACTATAGCCAGTTCAGGCGAAAAGCCAATTTGGCCCGCTCCGGGCATAGGTAATGCAGACGATGATCGCGTCCAGACATGGCTAACGAAACGAACGTTCCAACTCCAAAACCGACCACTCTCGAAGGCTGGGTCAAGCTTCTCGATGGCGTGCGCCTGCCGGTTCCGCAAGCCAGTCATGACCGTGTCTGCAAGGCCATCGCCAACAGTCGCAGCTCCCTGCGCGATATCGCCGAACTGATACAGGACAGCCCGGCGCTGGCCTTGAGCGTGATTCGCGAAGCCAATCGCCACACCCACGGCAGCATGACCGAGCCTGCGGAAAACCTTGAGGTGGCGATCAATCGCCTCGGTTTGAAGCGCACCGAAGAACTGCTCGCCCGGTTGCCTGCCCAACCGCAATCGGAGATCCCGATCGCCCTGCGTCAGCTACAGCTGATCAGCCAGCACGCGACCCAACAGGCCAACGGTTTTTTCGCCAGTCGCCTGGCGCGGCTGTGGCAGGACATCCACTGGGGCAGCCTGCTGTTTCTCTCGCCGCTGTGGCCGATGGCGTTGACTCATCCGCAGCTGCTCGAAGAATGGGAGCTGCGGGTCATCCACAAAGGCGAGTCGGCGCACAAAGTCGAAAAGCAATTGTTCGGCGTGCGCCTGCTGGATATCTGCCTGGCGCTCGTGGACATCTGGCGCCTGCCGATCTGGGTGCAGCAGGGGTACCGGCTGCTGCTCAACGAGCAACGTGAGCTGGTGAAAGTGCTGCGCATCGCGCGCGACAGCGATCATCCATTGCGCCAGCAGAACCGCCTCGATGACGATCCGACCCTGCGCCGCTGGCTCAATCAACCGGCCAATACGGTGCTGCTGGCCAACGGTCTGGCGCTGTCGGCGCAACAGGCCTGGGACAGTCCGCACAGTGAACGCTGGCAGTACCTGACCAGCCTTTACCTGCAAATGCCGATGGACGAGGTGCAGCAGCAGTTGCACCAACAGGCCGCCAACAGCGCCCGCCATCACGCCATGCCAGATCTTTGGCACCCGGCCGTTTCACTGATCTGGCCGTGGGGCATGAACCGCGTGCACGCAGGCTTGCTGCCGGCCCCGGCGCCGACGGCCGAAGACCTGGCGAAATGGCGCAGACAGTGTGCCGAGTTGCTGGTCGAGCCCAGCCGCTTCACCAATGCCATGCACTTGACCACCTCTGCCCGGGACGCTTTGGTCGCGTGCGGCATGCGGCGGGTGATGATCCTGATGGCCGACCGTACTCACGCCAATCTGCGGGTGCATCAGACGGCCGGGCTGCCAAAAGAAGTGGCCGGTCTGAACTTCGTCGTCAGCCAGAGCACCGTGCTGCAACGCCTGCTTTCGCAACAGGCCCAGGTACGCCTGACGCCGGCCAACAACGCACAATTCTCGGCCATGCTGCCGGCCAGCCTGCGCTCACAGTTCGGCGGCGAACACTTGCTGCTGCGTTCACTGGTCAATAATGGTCGGGTGATCATGATTGTAGTGGCGGATCAGGGCGGCGGGCCGTTCTCGGAAATCACCGTACAAGCCTTCGGCAAAACCGCGCAGTGCATCGAAAAGGCACTGCACAGCTTTAGTCAGCGCGGCCAATGACGCTGCTATACAATCCTCCCTTTTGTGCTCTGGAGACCTCACATGCCTGACTTCTCTGGCTTGCCGCTGGTGATCGAGCCGAGCGACTTGCTCCCTCGTCTTGACGCCCGCGAACTGATTCTGGTGGACCTGACCAGCAGCGCCCGCTATGCCGAAGGGCATATCCCCGGTGCGCGCTTTGTCGATCCGAAACGCACGCAACTCGGTCACCCACCTGCGCCGGGGCTGATACCGCCGCAAGCGGCGCTCGAAGCATTGTTCGGTGAGCTGGGACACAACCCCGATGCGGTCTATGTCGTCTATGACGACGAAGGCGGCGGTTGGGCCGGGCGCTTTATCTGGCTGCTGGATGTCATCGGCCACAGCAAGTACCACTATGTCGACGGCGGCCTGAAGGCCTGGCTGGCAGAAGGCTTGCCCATGTCGATCCAGATCCCGGCGCCGGTCGGCGGCCCGGTTGCGCTGACCCTGCACGACGAACCCACGGCCACCCGCGAGTACCTGCAAAGCCGTCTCGGTGCCGCCGATCTGGCGATCTGGGACGCACGCGGGCCGCTGGAGTACTCCGGAGAGAAAGTCCTGGCAGCCAAGGCCGGGCACATTCCCGGCGCGGTCAATTTCGAATGGACCGCGGGCATGGATCAGGCGCGCAACCTGCGTATCCGCACCGACATGCCGCAGATCCTGGAAAAACTCGGGATCAGCAAAGACAAAGAAGTGATTACCCACTGCCAGACACACCATCGTTCTGGCTTCACCTATCTGGTGGCCAAATCCCTCGGTTATCCGCGGGTCAAAGGCTACGCCGGTTCCTGGGGCGAATGGGGCAACCACCCCGATACGCCCGTAGAGATTTAAGGTTTTTAAGGACAGTTAATGAATAAGCGTTTGTTTATCCTCAGCCAATACCTGCTGCCCCATCACCTGCTGTCGCGCCTGGCCGGCTGCATCGCCGAATGCCGCGTACGCTGGTTCAAGAACGCCTTCACCGCCTGGTTCGCCAAGCGTTATCAGGTGGACATGTCGCAGGCGCTGGTCGAAGACCTGACCGCTTACGAGCACTTCAATGCGTTCTTCACTCGCGCCTTGAAAGACGGCGCTCGCCCGCTGGACGAGACGCCTGGCGCGATCCTCAGCCCGGCCGACGGCGCGGTCAGCCAACTGGGCCCGATCGAACACGGTCGAGTGTTCCAGGCCAAGGGCCACAGCTTCAGCGTGCTGGAATTGCTGGGCGGCGACGCTGCCAACGCAGCGCCGTTCATGGGCGGTGACTTCGCGACTATTTATCTGTCGCCGAAGGACTACCACCGCGTGCACATGCCGTTGGCCGGCACCCTGCGCGAGATGGTCTACATCCCCGGCCGGATCTTCTCGGTCAACCAGACCACCGCCGAAAACGTTCCGGAACTGTTCGCCCGCAACGAGCGTGTGGCGTGCATTTTCGACACCGAGCGCGGGCCGATGGCCGTGGTGCTGGTGGGCGCGATGATCGTTGCGTCGATCGAAACCGTTTGGGCCGGGTTGGTCACGCCGCCGAAACGCGAGCTGAAAACCTTCCGTTACGACGAAGCTGCCCGTGCACCGATCCATTTGGAGAAAGGTGCAGAACTGGGCCGCTTCAAACTGGGTTCGACCGCTGTCGTGCTGTTCGGGCCTGATCAAGTGAAGTGGGCTGAAGAACTGGCGGCCGGTTCGCCGGTGCAGATGGGCCAGGGCATGGGCCTGGCAAAAGCCTGATCACTGATCCGAACCCCGCGAACGTCTTCGCGGGGCCGGACATTTCGGTGGGTGCCGTTACTCTATCTGTCCACGGAAGCCGATCGGCCCTTCGTTGGCGTAGGTATTGGTGCCACTGAGGTTTTTCCCTCCATCACTGGAGGTCACGCTCAACGCCACAACGTTCTGATTATCACGGCCGCCGATGACCCATTTGCCACCCGGATGCCATGGAGCGTCGTTGCCGCCCCACTGATTCTCAACGTTGTACTGGTTCTGGCCCGTGCGCTGAGCCTTGAAGCCAATGGGACCTTCACCCGCATACGTCATGGTGCCGGTGAAACTCTTGCCGCCATCGCCCGATTTGATCTCGATCGCGACAACGTTCTGGTTGTCCCGCGCGCCTAGCGTCCAGTCTCCGCCCGGATGCCAGGGTGCCGAACTACCGCCCCATTGATTTGCCACTACATATCTAGACATAAACTTCATCTCCTTGAAGTTACAAAGAGACCTGCCCTGCGTAGGCAGCAGGCCGTACGACCGTGCGTATCCAGTCGCACGACTGTCAGATTAGTAGTACGCCCGGATGACACTCGACTGACAGACAAACGGTAAAAACCCATAGCTGCTACAGTCAGGTCATTCACTGCCCATTTACCGGTTGGAGTTTTTCCACGGCATGAATGAGACCAGCCCCCATCTTTTGCTACGCGCGCCCGTCCCGCTGCAGGTGCGTCTGTCATTCTGTGAAGCCACCCCGCGCGACCTCAAGCGCTGGATCGCCAATCTGCCCAAAGCCAACATCGGCGAAACCGCTCGCCAGCTGTATCAAGGCTTGAGCGAACTCAACCAGCTATTCACGCCCAGTGACAATCGCCTGCAATTGCTCGAGCTGCTGCGGCCCGAGGTGTATTACGTCTGCAAACACCTTGAGCAGCATTTCCTGCATCAGTCGATTGTCCTCGACGAGCGTTCCCGCAAGATCGCCAACCTCTGCCAGGCGCTGCAAAGTCACTTGGCCATTGGTTATAAACAGATCGTTGTGCGCATCACACCAACGTTCAGCAAGGACCGTGCGCCGCTGCTGACCCAGGCGCTGCAACGGGCGCTCCATTGCCTGAACGGGTCGCTGATTCGCGCGACCAAACTCTATTGCCCCGTGCCGGAAGGCCTGTGGCTTGAGCTGCATCAACTCTACCGGATCGCCTGCGCGCACCGGCTCCAGCACACGAGCCTGCGCGATGAGCTGGCCAATCAGACGCAAACCCTGAGCATCGAACAGACGTACGTGGTCGCCTTGCTGCTGGGCGCCTCACGCTGCAACCAACTGCGCCAGCACCAGATTGCCCGGGTGGCCGAAGTGCTGGAACCCTGGAGCCAATGGATCAAGCTGCAACCCGGCAAACCGGCCACTGGGTTATTTGCCGTCGCGCCAGACCTCGACACCGGACCGCGTTACCGCACCAAGTTCCGCGCCGAGCAGCAGGAGAGCTTGTTGGGGATTGATCCGCAGCCGTTGGTCGCGGCAATTGAAGCTCACTTGCAAAAAAACGACAGTTCATCGCCATTGCCCGTGCCGACAGGGTTAAGCCTGGACACGTTGCAACACCTTCATGCCGCCTGGGGCCAGACGGCCGAGCGCAGTTTCCAGCGCACCGTTGGCCAAGGCACGTTGACCCTGTGCATTGGCATGAGTGCGCTGCACTTTTATCTGGGTGGGCAACGCTCATTCAGCGACATCCTGAAAAACCACGGCGCCCGGCCTGCACAATTTTCGGTAACGTCAGCGACCGGCCGGGAAAAGGACCAATGGCACCAGGCCTTCGACGCCGCGCCCCAAGGCAATGCAGATGCTCTGTTGCCCTACGAAGAGATCGAATACCCGCAGCTTCAGAATGACGACAGCCACGCAGCATCCGACCGCAATCAGCACTTCCCGACCCATGTTCTGTCAGTGATCAATCACAGCCCCGGCGGTTACTGCCTGGCCTGGCCCGGCGCTGTGCCGGCCGAGTTACAGGCGGGCGAGATGGTCGGCATTGAGGATTCTGCCGGTCAGGGTTGGAGCATCGCGGTGGTGCGCTGGATCCGCCAGGTGCGCGGTGGCGGCACGCAAATGGGCATCGAGCAGGTTGCGCCCTGCGCCGAGCCTTGCGGCCTGCAACTGGTGCGCACCCGTGATGACCACAGCCAGTACCTTCGAGGCCTGTTGTTGCCGCAAATCAGCGCCATCGACCTGCCGGCCACCCTGCTCGCGCCGCGCCTGCCCTTTCAGGAGGGCAACAAGGTCATGATCAATACCCACGGCGAGGAACGTCGGGTCGGGCTGGAGCGGCGGGTGGCGAGCACCAACAGCTTCAATCAGTTCGCCTACCGCCCGCTGGAGGCCGCGAAAAACGACAACGCCGCAGTGAGCGGCGCTGAGGAGGATTTTGATTCGTTGTGGAAAACACTTTGAGGGAGTAGCAGATCCCTGTGGTGAGGGGACTTGTCCCCGTTGGGCTGCGAAGCGGCCCCAGCGTCTTTTCAGACAGACTAAGTTGTCTGGATTACGACTGCTTCGCAGCCGAACGGGGTGGTGCGGCATTCCGATAAATCCCCTCGCCACAAATGTGAACACCCGCGCTTAAGTGAACAGCATTACTCACCACAGAGGCCCTTTTAGTCAATGCAAGACTTAAAGCTGCCCGTCGCGATCCCGGAAACCCAGCAGATACAGCACGCCATCCAGCCCAAGGGTCGAAATCGCCTGCTTCGCCGACTGCTTGACCAGCGGCTTGGCACGGAACGCCACGCCCAACCCGGCAATCGCCAGCATTGGCAAATCGTTGGCGCCGTCGCCGACCGCAATGGTCTGCTCCAGACGCAAACCTTCCTTGTGCGCCAGTTCCTTCAGCAGATCCGCCTTGCGTTGCGCATCAACAATCGGCTCGACCGCCACGCCAGTCACTTTGCCGTCCACGACTTCCAGTTCGTTGGCGAACACGTAGTCGATGCCCAGCTTGGCCTGCAATTGCTTGGCGAAGTAGGTAAAGCCGCCCGACAGGATGGCGGTCTTGTAGCCCAGACGCTTGAGTTCGGCGAACAGTGTTTCGGCACCTTCGGTCAGACGCAGGGAGGCGCCGATGGAATCCAGCACGCTGACGTCCAGCCCTTTCAACAAGGCCAGGCGCTCCTTGAAGCTGGCGCGGAAGTCCAATTCGCCGGCCATCGCCCGCTCGGTGATCGCAGACACCTGATCGCCCACACCGGCAGCCTTGGCCAGTTCGTCGATGACTTCGGCTTCGATCAGCGTCGAGTCCATGTCGAACACCGCCAGGCGACGGTTACGACGGAACAGTGAATCTTCCTGGAAGGCGATGTCGACGTTCAGTTCCTGCGCGACGCTGAGGAATTCGGCCCGCAGCGCTTGCGGATCCGCCGCTTCGCCACGAACGGAAAACTCGATGCAGCCCTTGCCCTGATCGGCCGGGGTGTCCAGCGGCATGCGCCCCGACAGACGATCGATGTGGTCGATGTTCAGGCCATATTTGGCGGTAATCGAACTCACGGCCTGCAATTGCCCGGCGGTCACTTTGCGAGTCAGCAGGGTCACGATGTGGCGTTTCTTGCCCTGATTGCCAACCCACTGCTGGTAATCCTCTTCGGACACCGGCGTGAAACGCACCTGCTGATCGAGCTTATACGCCGTGAACAGGATGTCCTTGAGCACCGACTTGCCTTGCTCGGTGTCAGGAATTTCAACCAGGATGCCGAACGACAAGGTGTCGTGGATCACCGCCTGACCGATGTCGAGAATGTTCACACCACCCTGGGCCAGAACGCCGGTAATGGCCGCAGTCAGACCCGGACGGTCGACTCCCGTGATGTTTATCAGGACGATTTCGCGCAAGGCGCACCCCCGCAGGTGGAAAAAAACCGCATTCTACCCACTTTCAGTGACCATCGGGCACCGTGAGCGCTTTGACGGTCTAGGGCCTGTCGCTATACTGCGCGTCAACTCCACGGACAAAAGAGCCGAGCTCAAGTGAACCGGCCCACGCCAGTAAAAACCGATAACTTCTTTCTGCTGATCTTCCGTGCACTGCGCCACCGCCGTGTACCGATTGCATTGCGCATCGCCAGCCATAACGTGATCCTGGTCGCTCTGGCCCTGGTGATCTATGCCTGCGTGATGGGTTTGCAGTTCAAGCAGGCCATGCACGAGCAGGCGGATGCGCTGGGCGAAAGCCTGACCACCCAGACTGCCACGTCCGCCACGGAGCTGTTGGTGTCCAACGACATCCTCAGTCTCAATGTACTGCTCAACAACCTGACCAAAAACAAGCTGGTGGCTCACGCTGCCATCTACAGCGTGGATAACCGCATCCTCGCCGAAGCCGGTCAGCGCCCCAAGCACAGCCTGCTGGGCGAAGCCGAAGGCATGTACCAGAGCAAGATCACTTTCCAGGATGTGACCGCCGGGCAACTGCGTATCAGCCTGGACATGGATCAGTTCCAGCAGCCGATGACCATCAGCCTGCAAAGCATGGGCATTTTGAGCGCGATTCTGCTGGCGCTGTCCCTGGCCTTGAGCCTGCGCCTGGGTCGGCACATCTCCACGCCGTTGCTGCAATTGCGGGTGTGGCTGCGCCATATCGACGAACACACCCCGGCCACCGAGCGTCAGGATGAGATCGGCGATCTGGCCCGTCAGCTGCACGCCGACTTCGCACCAGAGCCCGCCGAGCCGGAACCTGCTCCCGAGCCTGAATACGACGAAAGCGACTACGAAGACGCCGACGATAACGAGCCAACCTTCGAAGTGCGCAATTTGCGTGACCCGAGTTTCGATGAATCCAAGCCTGTGGCCGGTCTCAAACCTGCGCCACGGCGCATTGTCAGCACCGTTGAAGACGATGATGACGACGATGCATTTGCCGACTTGCGCGATGAATCAGCTTCGACCGCACCGAAACCGCTAGCCAAACCGCAACTGTCGAACGTGCCGCAGCACAGCGCAGTGCTGGCCGTGCAACTGGGCGCTCAGGATCAGCTGCGTCGTCTGCCCCGCACACGCCTGGAAGAACTGCTCAAACGCTATCGCGACTGCCTCGATCAGGCCGCCTCGCTCTACCAGAGCGAGCTGCACACCCTGAACGATGGCAGCACGCTGATGTTGTTCCATACCGAAGACAGCGGCGACGACTACCTGACCAATGCCATCTGCTGCGGTGAATTGTTGCGGGCTCTGGGCCATCAGTTGCAGATCGAAGTCGCCGACAGCGGCATCACTCTGCAATTGCAACTGGGCCTGACCCTGGGTGACGAACTGTTTGGCCTGAGCCAGATCGATCTACTGCTGACCGAAACCGCCCAGGATGCGCTGGCCCTGTCGCAACACAGCCGCAACCTGTTGCTGGTGGAGCGCAAGATCGGTGACGACGCGCTGATCCGCCAGCGCGCTCGAATCCGACCGATCGCAAGCCCGGAAGGCGCTTGTTGCGTAGAGCGGCTGATGGAGCCTTATCCGTCGATGCTTGAGCGGCAACTGGCGCGGATGCACGAACGTCGGGCGTAATAGCCCCGTTATGAAAAAGCCCGCAGACGAGTAATCGTCTGCGGGCTTTTTATTGCCTGCTCTGGCCTCATCGCGAGCAGGCTCGCGATGAGGCCTTCAGAAGCACCGAAGATCCCCAACCTGCAGAAACAACAAAGCCCGCATCTCTGCAGGCTTTGTGTTGAATCCATCCAGGCTTAGAACCTGAACACTTCCATATCGGTCCGAATCGGCGAAGCCATCGGGATCTTCGGTTGTTTGTCCTGCTCGGCAGCAGGGGCCACAGGCTTAGGCGATGGTTTGCGCGGCGCTTCGGCAATCGGCGGCTGATTCGCCAGCGGCTTGAGCGCCGTCGACAGTTGCTGGGCCAGACGCTGCAACAACACACCCTGAGCCTGAACCTGAGCCGCCGTGCCACCGGCATGTTGCTCTTGCAGGTGAATGATGCGGTTATCACGAACCTGGCCACGACGGTCGATCAGACGCCATTGCGCATCAAGGATCGCCGGTTGCGCCTCACCCGAGTCCAGGCGAGTAATCGTCAGGAGAACCTGCACATCCGGCGTGAAGCCCACTGTCGCTGGCGCCAGCACTACGCGCTGGCTGTCCAGATGACCGGCGACCTGACGCAGCAGCAGTTGATCGATATCCGACGACAGGCTACCCGCCCAACGACCGTCAGCCGACGCTTGCAGGCTGCCATCCGGCTGTCGCTGCAACAACGTTTCGCGTTGCAGATAATCGGCTACCGTTACCGGACCCAGCAATACAGCCATGCCCGCGCTTTGCGCAGGCTGAGCCGGACTTCCGCTGTCCAGCTGATACAGCGACACCGGTTGGTGAACGCTGCAACCCGCCAGGCCAAGTACGCCAGCGAGCATCAAAATAAAAGGAAGGCGCAGAGCAGTCATCGTCCCATCCAGGTGGTTGCCACAAGGCTAACCACAGTGAAAATACTCAATAAATATGAAGAACGCTCGGCCACGCCGGCGCTTGAAAGGCCATATCATCCGTGAATATGCGTTCCGACTCCAGCGCCAAAGCGTCGATCTACGCGTTAAATCGTAGATCGAGCGCTCTAGGACGCCTAATTGAGGTTTTCGACGAGCAGCGCATCTACCCTCTGAAAGCCACGTGGCAATTTGTTCCCACGACGTCCACGCTCACCTTTGTAGTGTTCGAGGTCGTCCGCTTTTAGTGACAAGGTACGTTTTCCGGCCTGCAGCACCAATGTGGCGCCATCCGGCAGAACGGCGATGTCCGTGACATATTCTTCCCGGCTGGCAACACGCTCGCCGGAAATCCCGATGATCTTATTACCTTTACCTTTACCTAATTGTGGCAGATCGCTGATTTTGAAGATCAGCAGGCGACCTTCGGTGGTCACCGAGGCCAGCCAGTTTTGCTCACGATCAGCCACCGGACGCGGCAGAATCACCTTGGCGTTGTTCGGCAGACTCAACAGCGCCTTACCCGCCTTGTTCTTGGCTTGCAGGTCCTCACCTTTTACCACGAAACCGTAACCGGCGTCGGACGCAATTACATACAGCGAATCGTCTTCCGGCATCAGCACGCATTCGAAGCTCGCCCCTGGCGGCGGCGTCAGACGACCGGTCAGCGGTTCGCCCTGGCCTCGGGCCGATGGCAGCGTGTGCGCGGCCACCGAATAGCTGCGACCGGTGGAATCGATAAACACCGCAAACTGGTTGGAGCGTCCGGGCGCCAAGGCCTTGAAACCATCCCCGGCCTTGTAGGAAAGCCCGGTGGCGTCGATTTCGTGGCCCTTGGCGGAACGAACCCAGCCTTTTTCCGACAGGACGACGGTCACTTTCTCGTTCGGCAGCAGATCGTGCTCGGTCAGGGCCTTGGCTTCGGCGCGCTCGACGATTGGCGAGCGACGGTCGTCGCCGTAGGTTTCGGCGTCCTTGATCAGCTCGGTGCGCACCAGTTTTTTCAGCTTGGCTTCGCTGCTCAGCAGGGCTTGCAGCTTGGCCTGCTCCTTGAGCAGTTCATCCTGCTCGGCACGCAGCTTCATTTCTTCCAGTCGCGCCAACTGACGCAAACGGGTGTCGAGGATGTAGTCGGCCTGGATTTCGCTCAGGGCGAAACGTGCGATCAGCGCGGCTTTCGGGTGCTCCTCGGTGCGGATGATGTGGATCACTTCATCCAGGTTGAGGTAGGCGATCAACAAACCGTCCAACAGGTGCAGGCGACGCTCAACCTTGTCGAGGCGGAATTGCAGGCGACGACGCACGGTCTGAACCCGGAATTCCAGCCACTCGACCAACAACGCGCGCAGATTTTTCAACTGCGGCTTGCCGTCCAGACCGATGATGTTGATGTTGACCCGGTAGCTCGACTCCAGCTCGGTGCTGGCGAACAGGTGGGTCATCAATGCATCGTGGTCAAAGTTTTTGCGTGCGCCCGGAATAATCACGATCCGACACGGGTTTTCGTGGTCGGATTCGTCTCGCAAGTCAGCGATCTGCGGGGCTTTCGACGGTTTGGCCTGCATCATGGCCGCGATCTGTTCCAGCACTTTGGCGCCAGACACCTGATGCGGCAGCGCCGTGACGATGATGTCGCCGTCTTCGATGTGGTACACGGCGCGCATGCGCACCGAGCCCTTGCCGGTTTCGTACATTTTCAGCAGGTCGGCGCGCGGCGTGATGATTTCCGCTTCGGTCGGGTAATCCGGGCCCTGGATGTGTTCGCAGAGCTGTTCGACCGTGGCTTTGGGCTCATCGAGCAAACGCACGCACGCCGTGGCGACTTCGCGCAGGTTGTGCGGCGGTACGTCGGTGGCCATGCCCACCGCGATGCCGGTGGTGCCGTTGAGCAGGATGTTCGGCAAACGCGCCGGCAACACCAGCGGCTCGTCGAGGGTGCCGTCGAAGTTCGGCCCCCAGTCCGCAGTGCCCTGGCCCAGTTCGCTGAGCAGCACTTCGGAATAACGCGACAGCCGCGCTTCGGTGTAACGCATGGCGGCGAAGGACTTGGGATCATCCGGCGCACCCCAGTTACCCTGGCCGTCGACCAGCGTGTAGCGATAGCTGAACGGCTGAGCCATCAGGACCATGGCTTCGTAGCAGGCCGAGTCGCCGTGCGGGTGGAATTTACCAAGCACGTCACCGACGGTACGCGCCGATTTCTTGTGCTTGGAATCGGCGTCCAGCCCCAACTCGCTCATCGCGTAGATGATGCGCCGCTGTACCGGTTTCAGGCCGTCGCCGATATGCGGCAAGGCACGGTCCATGATCACGTACATGGAGTAGTTGAGGTAGGCATTTTCGGTGAAGTCAGCCAGTGACCGGCGTTCTACACCGTCCAGGCTGAGATCAAGGGAGTCGCTCATGCGGGCCTCATCGGTTCGTTGTCTGGCGCAGCAGCATGGTGCCACCGCGCTGGGTAAATTCAAGTTTGTTCAGCGCGCTCATACCGAGCAGCACTTGCTTGCCATCCAGGCCTGGCACGACGAGGGCGCGCACATCACGCAGCACAATGTCGCCCAGTTGCAGCCGGTCGATGCGGGTTCGGTAACCCTGGGTTCGACCGTTGGCTGTGCTCAGGGTCACCCCGAAGCCTTTTTCCAGTTTCAGCCGTTCGGCCAATTCCGCCGGGATCGACACGTCGGTCGCCCCGGTATCGAGCATGAAATCCACCGGCTGGCCGTTGATCTGGCCGCTGGCGACGAAGTGACCCTGTGTGTTGCTGGCCAGTTTCACTTCGATAAAACCTTCGCCCTGCTCAGAGCTGATGACGGTGTTGGGGTTCTGCTGACGCGCCTCCCTCTGACCGAAAAACCGCGTCGCCAGAAACAGCGCCGCGCACCAGGCCAACACCATAAATACCCGACCGGCGCGTTTACCCGGCGTTTGCTGGCTCACGGCTTGGCGCTCCAGCCGCCTTCAGGCGCGGCAAAGCGCCAAACGATCGGACGTTCCTCGCCATCGGCACGGGCATCGTTGTTGTTGTCGGTGCCAATCCACGCGCCCTCGGCGTCAACAATCAACGCTTCGGTCAGGCCGTAAGGATTTGAATAGCGGCGATGCGCCTGCAAGGCTTCATCGGCAAACGACCAGCAGCGCTCGACCTTGGCCGTCACCGGATCACGGCGGCAGATCTGGTAAGCGTTGCGCTCAAGGGTAAACAGCTTGCCGTTGAACAGCGACAGGTCGGAAAAGTCTCTGGACACTGCTTTGGCTTGGGGAAACTGCGCCGGCTGCATTTCTTTCCCGGCTTCGCTCAGCAACACACAGCCACCATCGCAATCCCATACCGTCTGTTTGCGCTTGATCAACAACAAGCCACGGCTTTGACGCTCGGCGGCGAGCCACAATTGATCGCCCGCCGGATTGATCGCCAGGCCCTCGAACAACGCATTGAAGTGCAGCAGCATGCCGCTGGCCCGGGCTTCGCGAATCAGCATCGGCGAGATCTTCAGCCAGGACGATGGCCCAACGGGCGGCACTTGCAGAATCGCCGCATGGGATTCGCTGACGATATAGCGGTTACCGGCGCTGTCGCAGGTGATGCCTTCAAAATCCAGATCCCCGCCACGGACAAACGACGCCAGCCAGGTCCGCGAACGCAGGCCCCAGGGCAAACCGCTGTCTGGCACCGGCGGCACGCCGATGCCCACGGTTTCGGCTTGCCATACCCTGTCGCGGGTATCGAGCCGGTAAATCTGATCGTCGTCGCGATCCGACACCGTCCACATATCCTTGCCGCACTGGGCCAACCCTGACAGGTTGCCGCCGCGCATACCGTCAACGGGATGCTCGGACAACAGGCGCAGTTCCGGCACCGGTTCGGCAAACACCGAAACCGAGGTCAGAAGTAACGCACACGCCAGGGCAAAGCCAACCCGCATCAGCCAAGAACCTCGGCCAGATTGCCTTTGGATTCCAGCCAGGATTTGCGGTCACCGGCGCGTTTCTTCGCCAGCAGCATGTCCATCATTTCCGAGGTCGCTTCAAAATCGTCCAGCGTCAGCTGCACCAGACGCCGAGTGTTCGGGTCCATGGTGGTTTCGCGCAGCTGCGGCGGGTTCATTTCACCCAGACCTTTGAATCGTGTGACCTGCGGCTTGCCGCGTTTCTTCTCGGCCACCAGACGATCGAGGATGCCATCGCGCTCGGCTTCGTCCAGGGCGTAGTAAATCTCTTTGCCCAGGTCGATACGGTACAACGGCGGCATCGCGACGTAGACGTGACCGGCATCCACCAACGGGCGGAAATGCTGGACGAACAACGCGCACAGCAACGTGGCGATGTGCAGACCGTCGGAGTCGGCGTCGGCGAGGATGCAGATCTTGCCGTAACGCAGCTGAGCGATGTCCGCCGAGCCCGGATCGACACCGATGGCCACGGCGATGTTGTGCACTTCCTGGCTGGCCAGCACTTCGCTGCCATCGACTTCCCAGGTGTTCAGAATCTTGCCGCGCAACGGCAGGATCGCCTGAAATTCCTTGTCTCGCGCCTGCTTGGCCGAACCGCCGGCGGAATCACCTTCCACCAGGAACAGCTCGGAACGCATCGGGTCCTGCCCGGCGCAGTCGGCGAGTTTGCCCGGCAGTGCCGGCCCCGCCGTGATGCGCTTGCGCTCGACCTTTTTGCTGGCCTTCAGACGACGGCCGGCATTGTTGATCGCCAGTTCCGCCAGCAACAGGCCGGTTTCCGGGTTGGCGTTGAGCCACAGGCTGAACGCGTCCTTGACCACACCGGAAACGAATGCCGCCGCTTCACGGGACGACAGACGCTCTTTAGTCTGGCCGGAGAATTGCGGCTCTTGCATCTTCATCGACAGCACGAAAGCGATGCGTTCCCAGACGTCTTCCGGCGCCAGCTTCACGCCGCGTGGCAGCAGGCTGCGGAATTCGCAGAACTCACGCATCGCATCGAGCAAGCCCTGACGCAGCCCGTTGACGTGGGTACCGCCCTGCGCCGTCGGGATCAGGTTGACGTAGCTTTCCTGAACGCTGTCGCCACCTTCCGGCAACCACAGCAGCGCCCAATCGACCGCTTCTTTGTTACCGGCCAGGCTGCCGCAGAACGGTTCGTCCGGCAGGCGTTCGAATTCGCTGACCGCGTCCACCAGATAGGAGCGCAGGCCGTCTTCGTAATGCCATTCGACTTTCTCGCCGGTGGCCTTGTCTTCAAAACTGACCAGCAGCCCCGGGCACAGAACGGCCTTGGCCTTGAGCACGTGCTTGAGGCGGCTGATGGAGAATTTCGGCGAATCGAAGTATTTCGGGTCCGGCGCGAAGAATACGCTGGTACCGGTGTTGCGCTTGCCGACGGTACCGATGATTTCCAGCTCGGTTTTCTTGTAACCGTCGGCGAAAGTCATCTGGTATTCGTTGCCGTCACGCTTTACGCGCACCCGGACTTCGTTCGACAAGGCGTTGACCACAGAAATACCTACCCCGTGCAGACCGCCGGAGAACTGGTAGTTCTTGTTGGAAAACTTGCCGCCCGCATGGAGCTTGGTGAGGATCAGCTCGACGCCCGACACCCCTTCTTCGGCGTGGATATCCACCGGCATGCCACGGCCGTCATCGCTGACTTCCAGGGAGTGATCGGCGTGCAGGATGACCTGCACCGAGGTCGCGTGCCCGGCCAAGGCTTCGTCGACGCTGTTGTCGATGACTTCCTGGGCGAGGTGGTTCGGCCGACTGGTGTCGGTGTACATGCCGGGGCGTTTGCGCACCGGGTCGAGGCCCGAGAGGACTTCGATGGCGTCTGCGTTATAAGAGCTAGCGCTGGGAGTGGCCATGGGGTCTCGTCGTCCGCCTGTAAAAAGAGTGTTCTGTGAAAAAGAGGTGACGACTCACAGTGCAGTGAAATCAATCGCCTGATACAAATCTGCGCCGATGCCGGCAAAACTCAACATTGCCGGCAATTGCGCGGCAAAACCCTGGAAGCTATGGTCGCCGCCGGCCTGGATGCGCAAGGCACAGGCCCGGTAATACTGCTGGGCGAGGCGGTAGTCCAGCGTTTCATCGCCGGTCTGCAACCACACCTGATACCGCTGCGGGTCCTGGGGCGCCGGCACTTCCAGCTCGGCCAGGGCCGTCACGTGGTCGTGGGTCAATTCCCAGGCCTCATCGGTATACAGGTTTTTCTGCGTCCCCAGATACCCGTCGAACATCCGGTGCGGACTGACGGCAGGGTTGATCAACAGGGCCTTGAGGCCATGGCGCTCGGCCAGGTGAGTCGCATAGTAGCCGCCGAGTGAGCTGCCGACCAGCAGTGGCCGCCCAAGCTCCTCAATCGCCTTGTTTAGCTGACCGATGGCCTCACGCGGATGGTGATGCAAGGCCGGGACGCGCAACTGATCGCTCAAGCCCAGACGTTCCATTACTTGTACCAACTGCGTGGCCTTTTTAGACGAAGGCGCGCTGTTGAAACCGTGAATATAAAGGATCGAACCAGACATTTGAGCTCCCTGTGCGTCGGGTAAAGAGGCGCAGTTTACAGGGTGTCGGGGGAATCGGGGACATCCGCAGAAATGAGGGTGTCTGTGCCGACGTCTTCGCGAGCAAGCCCGCTCCCACATTGGATCTGTGTCGTTCACAAATCCCCTGTGGGAGCGGGCTTGCTCGCGAAAGCCGCGACTCGGTCCTGCTGAATGACAAAAAAGTCAGTAGCCGTTGGAGCCGTAATCCACCTGGAAGTCGAAGCCGGTGACACGTTCCACGCCGGTTTCCAACTGGCCATCCGGCAACAGTCGCAACCACCGATACCCCGGTGCCTGATCACTGACCTTGAAATCATCACTGCCCGGTTCGAACTGAATACACGTCGAAGGCGAGGCGATCAGCCGGACGCCATTGCGATCCTGGTCGATCTCCTGATGCACATGCCCCCATAAAACAGCGCGCACCTGCGGAAACCGATCCAGCACGGCAAACAAAGCGTCTGGATTGCGCAATCCAATGGGTTCCATCCACGCACAGCCAATCGACACTGGATGATGGTGAAAACACACCAGATGATGCCGCTCCGGCGCCTCACTCAACGAGCGGGCCAGCAACTGTAGCTGCTCATCCTGCAAATACCCCGGCACCGAACCCGGTACGGCTGAATCGAGCAACGTGACGCGCCAGTTACCGATATCCACCACCGGCTCCAGCAAGGCACTCTGCACGGCAGCCTCAGCCATGATCTGCGGCTCATCATGATTGCCGGGAATCCAGCGCGCTGGCGCATCGAGTTGCCGCGTCAGGTCGCGAAACAGTTGATAGGACTCCAGCGTTCCGTCCTGAGAAAGATCACCGCTGGCAATGATAAGGTCGATCTGCGGCTGCTGAAGCCGCACCAGCTCAATGACTTTTTGCAGGCTGTCACGGGTATTCATGCCCAACAACGTCCCGTCCGCCTCGGCAAACAGATGACTGTCGGACAGTTGCACCAGCAACGCCGAATCGGCGGTGGTCAATGTGGATACGCTCGGCAAGGCGTTCTCCCAGGGCTGAATCACGGGATGGATGAGTGCCGCAATTATGCTGGGGGATGATCAAAAGGGGAAACCTGTGAAGCTGACGCAGTTCACATCTATCGAACGACGGCGTACTCGTGTCCGCAGGCCAGGCAATGGCTCAGCCATTCACCCAGGAACATATTCAGCTGGGCCTTTTCGTCCGGCTGATGCATTGAGGCATTCGGGTAAGGATAGATGCCGCGAAAGCGTCGTGCATGTTCGGCGCTGACGACTTCGGCCATGCACGCGTCGTGATAGACCTGAACTTCCAGTTGCGGCACCGGCAGCCACGGCAGGCTGTGTTCCTGGCGCACTTGCAAGGTTGTGGTGTACGGACAGACTTGAAGGACTTCGAGGGCCAGCACGCCGAGCATCTGGTCGCCGTGGGTCACGGCAATGCGCCGCGCCTCCGGCTCGTTGCGCATGTCCGGCAGCAGTCGCATCAGGCGCGCGTAGTTGGCCTCGCAGGAGGCTTGCAGCCCCACGAGGTCGACCCTGTAGCGATCGCGCAGTTTGTTTACGACCATAACCCCCTCACTTCAACGCGGTTCAAAGCTAACCATTGCAAGGCAATGATGCTGGCCGCGTTGGCAATTCGTCCGTCGCGTACGGCCTGCAGGGCATCTTCGAACGCCCAGACCGTGACGCGGATATCTTCTGCTTCTTCCTCCAGCCCATGCAGGCCGCCGACGCCGGTGCTGTCGCAACGACCCAGGTACAAGTGCACAAATTCATTGCTGCCGCCCGGCGATGGAAAATATTGGGTCATCGGCCAGAGCGCCCCGAACACAAGCCCAGCTTCCTCCTGCGCTTCGCGGTGAGCAACTTCTTCCGGCACTTCATCCTTGTCGATCAGACCGGCGACCAGTTCGATCAGCCATGGATTGTCGGTTTTGCCCACAGCGCCGACGCGAAACTGCTCGATCAACACCACTTCATCGCGCTGCGGATCGTACGGCAGCACGCACACCGCATCGTGGCGAACGAACACTTCACGATTGATCTCGCGACTCATGCCACCGGCAAACAATTCGTGGCGCAAGTGCACACGATCGAGCTTGTAAAAGCCCTCATAGCACTTTTCGCGCCGAACGATATCAATGGCGGTCGGTATGGCGTTGGCAAAATCAGTCATGACAATCCTCGTTTACTGCAAATCCGTTATGAGGCTCCTTGTTTGTTACTTGCAACCTCGACTTCGCGCCATCCTAACGCGCCCGCGACCTTTGATGCAGCCCCTTTCCAGTCAGCGGGATAGACGGTGAGGGCGAAACCAACTCTAATTAGCTTAGTGGCGAACTGACTGCTTCGTTGATAGTCGAAGCGGATAACTTTTTGCCTTTCCCTGTTTTATGAAGGACGCCCATGTCGCTTTTTAAAATCGCCTCCGTGGCTGCAATCGCCCTGACCCTGGGCGCCTGCCAGAGTTTGTTCCAACCCAACTACCGGACGCCGCTGGAAACTACCCGCGATGCATCCGAACAGCTGAAACCGGGTTGCACAACAGCTGACTGCCCGCTGGTGAACATCGATACGCTGCACTTCCCTGCCGAACCGCAGTTGGACGGCATCGTCGAAAAACGCCTGCTGCAATTGACCCGCACCTCGCCCGACGCCCCGGTGGCGCCGACGCTGGCAGCGTATCGCGAGCAATTTTTGAGCAGTGCCGGCCCGCGTAACAGCAGCTACCTGCAAGCCAAGGTACGTGAGCAGCATGACGGCTTGGTGATCGTCGAATTTTCCAGCTACCTGGACACCGGCGGCGCCCATGGCACGCCGGGCCGCAGTTTCATCAACTATTCGCGCCAGCAACACAAAGTGCTGACGCTGTCGGACATGTTGGTGCCGGGGCAGGAAGAGGCGTTCTGGAAAGCCGCGCAGGTGGCGCACAACAGTTGGCTGATCAGCACCAAACTCGATCAGGAGCCAGAGTTCGTGAAGAGCTGGCCCTTCGTCAAAACCCAAAACGTTGCGCTGACGTACGGCGGGGTGATCCTCAAGTACGAAGTGAGCTCCATCGCACCTTACGCGCTGGGTCACGTCGAACTGAAGATCCCTTACCCTCGCCTGAACGGCATTCTCAAGCCCGAGCTGTTTCCTGGCCGTAACTGAAGGCCCGACCCAGTACGAGTTGCAGCAGCCCTGCCAGAATCAGTGACGGCAGGGTTGCGCCGATGTCCGGGTACAGATTAGCCAGCAAATGATAGGTGCTTACCCCGCCCAACCAGGCGAGCAACGCCGGCCAGCGCAATGCGGCTGACGCAACGCGAGCACTGCGTTTGCGCAGGATGAAGTGATCCACCAGCACCACGCCGAACAGCGGCGCAAACACCGAACCGATCAACAGCAGGAAGTTCTGATACTGGGCCAGCGGCGCCAGGCACGCGATCAGCGTGCAGATCACGCCGATGGCCAGCGCCAGATGCTCGACCTTCATGCGCAGCAGAATTCCGCTGGAAACGGCCGCCGAGTGAATGTCGGCGAAGGCATTTTCCGACTCGTCCAACAGGATCAGCAGCAGCGGAATCCCCAGACCCGCACCCGCCAATGCCAACAGCAAGGCATTCACTTCACCGCTCGGCGCAAACGCCAGGGTATAGGCCACGCCCAGGCTCATCAGCCAGAAGTTGCCAACAAAGAAACCCACTGCCGTGCCGCCAAACACATTTTTCGCACGCTTGCCGAAACGCGAGTAGTCGGCAATCAGCGGCAACCACGAAAGCGGCATGGCGATGGCAATGTCGAAGCCCACGGCGAACGGCATCGAACCATCACCGGCCTGCGCCCATAACGCAGCCAGATCGGCTTTGGCGAACAGGTTCCAGGTCAGCCAGATGCACGCGGCCAGCAGCAACCAGATGCCCCACTTGCGCAGGATCTGACGGACGAACGTCAGCGGACCACTGACGGCCAGCAAGGTCGCCAAACCGCCAAAGAACACAGTCCACAGCAGTGGATTCGACAGCAGGCTGCCTTCGCTGAACGCCCGCGCGCCGAGCAGGCTGGCGGCGTCACGCATGACGATGATTTCGAACGAGCCCCAACCAATCAGTTGCAGCAGGTTCAGCACGGCCGGCAGGCTCGCGCCTTTTGCACCGAGGCTGAGTTTGAGCGCGGCCATCGACGACAGACCCGTGTCGCTGCCGATCACGCCGACCGCCGCCAGCAAAAGAACACCGACCAGCGTGCCAAGGAAGATGGCCAACAACGAGCCGGACAGGCCCAGACCTGGCGCGAGCAGAGCGCCGGTCTGCAGGACCATCAGGCCGATGCCGAGGGAGAACCACAAGGAAAACAGATCGCGGCCGCCGAAGACACGTTTGTCTGTGGGCACCGCAATATCAGGGGAATACGTGCTGGGTTGAATGCTCAAGGGTGTTATCTCAGAGGGATAAGTGTGTCATTGAGATATTCGGTGCCTGGTCTGACGCCTTCGCGAGCAAGCCCGCTCCCACATTGGATCTCCTGCGAACACAAATCTTGTGTACGACTGAGATCCAATGTGGGAGCGGGCTTGCTCGCGAAGACGGCAGCACAGACGCCGTCAATCACAGGTCAGATCAAACCTTCTTGTACAGCTGACTGCCTTCCTGTTTGAACCGCTCGGCCTGTTCCGCCAATCCCTGGGCGACTTCGGCATCAACGGTTTCGATGCGCTGGTTGGCCGCGTATTCGCGGACTTCCTGGGTGATCTTCATCGAACAGAATTTCGGCCCGCACATGGAGCAGAAGTGCGCGACCTTGGCCGAATCCTTCGGCAGGGTCTCATCGTGATACGAACGAGCCGTGTCCGGATCGAGGCCCAGGTTGAACTGGTCTTCCCAACGGAATTCGAAACGCGCCTTGCTCAAGGCATTGTCGCGGATCTGCGCGCCCGGATGCCCTTTTGCCAGATCGGCGGCATGCGCGGCGATCTTGTAGGTGATGATCCCGGTCTTCACGTCATCCTTGTTCGGCAGACCCAAGTGTTCCTTGGGCGTCACGTAGCAGAGCATTGCGCAACCGAACCAGCCGATCATCGCCGCGCCGATACCCGAGGTAATGTGGTCGTAGCCTGGTGCGATGTCCGTGGTCAGCGGGCCGAGGGTGTAGAACGGCGCCTCGTCGCAGCATTCCAGCTGCTTGTCCATGTTCTCTTTGATCAACTGCATCGGCACGTGGCCCGGGCCTTCGATCATGCATTGCACGTCGTGTTTCCACGCGATCTTGGTCAGCTCGCCGAGGGTTTCCAGCTCACCGAATTGCGCCGCATCGTTGGCGTCGGCAATCGAGCCCGGACGCAGGCCATCGCCCAGCGAGAAGCTGACGTCGTAGGCCTTCATGATTTCGCAGATGTCTTCGAAATGGGTGTAGAGGAAGTTTTCTTTGTGGTGCGCCAGGCACCACTTGGCCATGATCGAACCGCCACGGGACACAATGCCGGTCACGCGCTTGGCGGTCAGCGGCACGTAGCGCAACAGTACTCCGGCGTGGATGGTGAAGTAGTCGACGCCCTGCTCGGCCTGTTCGATCAGCGTGTCGCGGAACAGCTCCCAGGTCAGGTCTTCTGCGGCGCCGCCGACTTTTTCCAGGGCCTGATAAATCGGCACGGTACCGATCGGCACCGGCGAGTTACGGATGATCCACTCGCGGGTTTCGTGAATGTGTTTGCCGGTGGACAGGTCCATGACCGTGTCCGAACCCCAGCGAATGCCCCAGGTCAGTTTCGCCACTTCTTCTTCGATGGACGAACCCAAAGCGCTGTTGCCGATGTTGCCGTTGATCTTCACCAGGAAGTTACGGCCGATGATCATCGGTTCCAGTTCGGTGTGGTTGATGTTGGCCGGAATGATCGCGCGACCGCGGGCGATCTCTTCACGGACGAATTCGGGGGTGATGATTTTCGGCACGCTGGCGCCAAAGCTGTAACCGGCGTGTTGCTGGTCCAGCAGGCCAGCGGCGCGGGCCACTTCAAGCTTCATGTTTTCGCGGATGGCGACGTATTCCATCTCGGCGGTGATGATGCCTTTGCGGGCGTAGTGCATCTGGCTGACGTTGGCACCGGCCTTGGCACGGCGCGGGTTGTTCACGTGGGCGAAACGCAGCTTGGTCAGCTCCGCATCGGCGAGGCGCTCCTGACCGAAGCTGGAACTCAGACCTGGCAGGCGCTCGGTGTCGCCACGGGATTCGATCCACGGCGAACGTACATCGGCGAGACCTTTGCGCACGTCGATGATGACGTTGGGGTCGGTGTACGGGCCCGAAGTGTCGTACACAACGACCGGCGCGTTGACCTCACCGCCGAAGTCGGTCGGGGTCACATCAAGGCTGATTTCGCGCATCGGCACGAGGATGTCCGGGCGAGAGCCCTGAACATAGATTTTTTGCGAGCGGGTAAACGGCTGAACCGATTGCTGATCGACCTTGGCCGAGTCACTCAAGTTGGTTGCGATTTTTGATTTTGTAGTCATCACGGGCTCTCCAGACACACATCCAGGCAGTGGATTTTTTGTCGGAGCGAACCTGTAACGAATGGACGCACGAGCGCTGGGAAAACCAGCTGTGCTGTGCTCAGTGCTCGAGGGGTGTTCGATTGTCGAACAACATCCCGGACGAAGCACAAGAGGACTCGCCGGGTGACGAGAAATCTTGTTCCCTACGCAGGCGCTAACCTGATCAGGTTCAACGGGATCCGAAATTATTCGATCTCAGCCTCATAGCAAGGCACCCCGACAAGAACCCGGTCAGTCTAGACACAACCGGCAAAGAACGCCAACACCGCAGTAAACACCATGATGAATGGCGCAATTACAGGATTGTTGCGGCCGTTGCGCACAACTACACTCGCTACGCCATACCGCACCTTGACGCTGTATGAGCCGCGCCGTAGCCTTGGCGCTCAAATTATCAGCGTAATTTTTTAGGGATGGCCTCATGCTGCGCAAACTTTCACTGGCCCTTGCCGTGTCTTGTGCGTCCAATGGAATGGCCTGGGCAGCAGAAGCGCCCTTATCGACCAAGAACGATCTGGTCAGCGTCTATCAGGAAGCGGTGGACAACAACGCCGACCTTGCTGCAGCCATCGCTCAATATGGCGCCCAGAAAGAAGTCGTGCCCCAGGCCCGCGCCGGGCTGCTGCCCAATCTCTCTGGCGGCGCCGAACTTGCCAACGTACGCACGGTGATCGATCAGCCTTCGGCTACCGCCAACCGCAATGCTCATTCCTATCAGGCGACCCTGGCGCAACCGCTGTTCCGTGCTGATCGCTGGTTCCAGTTCCAGGCCGCCAAAGACGTTAACGAACAGGCTGCGTTGCAGCTCTCGGCAACCCAGCAAAACCTGATCCTGCAATCTGCCGTCAGCTACTTCAATGTCTTGCGAACCCAGGACAACCTGGCGTCAACCAAGGCCGAAGAAGCCGCGTTCAAACGCCAGCTCGATCAGTCCAACGAACGCTTCGACGTCGGTCTCTCGGACAAAACCGATGTGCTGCAATCGCAAGCCAGCTACGACACCGCCCGCGCCAACCGAATCGTCGCCCAGCGCCAGGTCGATGATGCGTTCGAAGCGCTGATCACCCTGACCAACCGTCAGTACAACTCGATCTGGGGCATTGCCCATACCTTGCCGATCCTGCCGCCAGCACCGAACGACGCCAAGGCCTGGGTCGATACGGCAGCCAGACAGAACCTCAATCTGCTCGCGAGCAACTACGCCGTCAGCGCCGCCGAAGAAACCCTCAAGCAGCGCAAGGCCGGCCATGCGCCCACCGTGGATGCCGTGGCGAAATACGAGAAAGGTGACAACGACGCTCTGGGCTTCAGCAACCCGAACGCCTTCGGCCAGCCTTACGGTGGCAACGTCGAGCAAACGACGGTTGGCCTGCAACTGAACATCCCGATCTACAGCGGCGGCCTGATCAATTCCCAGGTGCGTCAATCGTATGCGCAGCTGGATCAGTCCGAGCAGCAACGTGAATCCCTGCGCCGGCAAGTGGTGGAAAGCACCCGCAATCTGCATCGCGCAGTGAACACCGACGTTGAGCAGGTACAGGCGCGCAAGCAGTCGATCATCTCCAACCAGAGCGCGGTGGAAGCGACCGAAATCGGTTATCAGGTGGGCACACGGAACATCGTCGACGTGCTGGATGCCCAGCGTCAGCTGTACACCTCGGTGCGCGACTACAACAACACGCGTTACGACTACATCCTCGACAACCTGCGTTTGAAACAGGCCGCGGGCACGTTGAACCCAGGGGATTTGCAGGACCTGGCGCGCTATCTCAAGGCTGATTACAACCCGGATAAAGACTTCCTGCCGCCGGATCTGGCGAAGGCTGCGGCGGAGCAACTCAAAGCCCGCCCCTGACAGCAAAAGCAAAAAGCATTCGCGAGCAAGCCCGCTCCCACATTAGCCCCTGCCCTACACAAATTTTGTGTTCGCAGGAGATCCAATGTGGGAGCGGGCTTGCTCGCGAATGAAGACAACCCGGTCTAACGCTCGATCAACCGCCCCAACCCATCCAGCAACCGCTGCAACGCGCCCTGATTGGTGCGCATGACTTTCAGCCCCGCCTCCGCCATCCGCTGCGCATCGCGCGGCAACTCGAACAGCCGCTGCACCGCCAGCGCCAGACCTTCGGCATCCTCCACTTCCTGCAACGCCCCGGCACTGCGCAGTTGCGCGGCGATTTCGAGGAAGTTAAACAGGTGCGGTCCGCTCAACACCGGTTTGGCCAGAGCCGCCGGCTCCAGCAGGTTGTGCCCGCCGTTCGGCACCAGACTGCCGCCGACAAACGCGCTGTCCGCCAGCGCATACAGAAACAGCAACTCGCCCATGGTGTCGCCCAGCAGCACCGAAGTTTGCGCGGTGACCGGGTCGCCAGTGGAGCGACGGACCGTGGCGAAACCCTGTTGCCGACACAGCTCGAACACCGGGTTGAAACGCTCTGGATGACGCGGCACCAGAATCAGCAACGCATCGGGATGATTGGCGAGCAACTGGCGATGAGCCGCCAGCACTACTTCGTCTTCGCCTTCGTGCGTACTGGCCGCAATCCACACCGGACGCTCCTGCGCCTGCCATTGCGCACGCAACTCGGCGGCACGCTGAAGCAGTGCCGGGTCGATGGTCAGGTCGAACTTGATCGAGCCGGTCACTTCCACGGTTTGCGAACGCGCACCCAAATTGCGGAAGCGCTGGGCCTCGGTCTCGGTCTGCACCGCGAACAGGCTCATCTCGGCGAGCATCGGCTGGGTCAGTTTGCCGAAGCGGCCATAGCCCTTGGCCGAACGCTCGGACAGTCGCGCATTGGCCAGGGCCACGGGAATCCCACGCCTGGCGCACTGATGGATATGGTTCGGCCAGAGCTCGGTTTCCATAATCACCGCCAGTTTCGGCTGGACCCGATCAAGGAATCGCTTCGCTGCGCAAGGCAAGTCGTAAGGCAAATAGCAGTGCTGGATGCGCGGTTCATTGGCGAACAGCGCGTGGATGCGCTCCGATCCGGTCGGGGTCATGCAGGTCACGGTAATGGGCAACTGTGGATAACGTTGCAGCAAGGCGCGAATCATCGGCGCCGCGGCAATGCTTTCGCCCACCGACACCGCGTGCACCCAGATGCCGCCCGTTTTCATCGCCGGTAACCCGAGGGAGAAACGTTCGCCAATGCGCTTGGCGTACGCCGGCGCCTTGCGCGCCCGCAGCCACAGCCGAATCGCTACCAGTGGCAGCCCCAGGTAAAACAGCGCGGTGTAGAGAGTTCTATTCATGGCGGCGGAGTTTATCGGCTTTTTTCACCGATCGTCTGCAAGTGCACGGCAAAACGTTCCGCCAGCCAACGAGCCGCCGGCCCCAGAGGCTCATCGCGGCGCCAGACCAGCTCCACCACCAGCGCTGGCGGGGTCCATTCACTGACCAGTTCAATCATTAGGCCCTGATACGCCGGGTACTGCACCACGTGGCGCGGCAGCCAGGCCCAGCCGAGGCCGCGCACCAGCCATTCAGCCATCACGTAAAAACTGTCGGCCCGCCAGACTTGCGGGCTGGCCGGTTCGCTTCCGGGATAGACACTCGACTGTGTGGACATCAGCAACTGACGATGCTGCGCCAGTTGCTGACAATCGACCTGAGCCTGCTTCGCCAATGGATGCCCGACGCCGCACACCGTGACCATTTCAACGCTGCCCAACACCCGCCGCTCGAGCGCTTCGGGAATCTGGTCGTGATAAAACAGCAACCCCAGATCGGCCCGACGCTCCACCAGTTTGCGCGCGACATCGCCCTGGGCCGCGCTGGTCAGTTGCACTTCAAGGCTGGGAAATTGTTGAGCCAGGGCTTCGAAGCTTTCGATGATCGGCTGATAAGGCATCGCCTCATCCTGGGCCACACGCAAACGCGCCTCCTGGCCGCGCATCATGGCCAGCGCCCGACCGTTAAGGCGTTCGCATTGACGCAGCACTTCACGCGCCTCATCCAGCAACGCGTTACCGGCCGCGGTGAGCTTCGGCTGGCGGCCGCTGCTACGGTCGAACAGGCTGACGCCCAGGTCCTCTTCCAGCAGCGCAATCGAACTGCTGACCGCCGACTGCGCCTTGCGCTGATCCCGCGCTACCGCAGAAAACGAACGCTGCTCCGCTACGCTGACAAACAGCCGCAGTTGCTCCAGATTCCATTGCGTGTTCATGGCTCAACCCATCTTCAGAACAGATAGGTAATGACTTTACCGCATCTGGGGAATCTCTAAAATGCCGACCTCAGAAAGCAACACTTCACACGAGGATGCACCTATGACCGCTTACTACTACCTGGCCATTGCCATCTGCGCCGAAGTGATCGCCACCGTTTCGATGAAAGCGGTCAAAGGCTTCAGCACCCCGCTGCCGCTGATTCTGGTTATTGTCGGTTATGGCATCGCCTTCTGGATGCTCACGCTGGTGGTGCGCAGCGTTCCGGTGGGCGTGGCTTACGCGGTGTGGGCCGGCATGGGGATCGTGATGGTCAGCGTTGCGGCGCTGTTCATCTACGGGCAGAAACTGGATGTGCCGGCGATGATGGGGATGGCCTTGATCGTATTGGGCGTCGTTGTCATCCAACTCTTCTCCAAAACCGCCGGGCATTAAGACCTGAATCACGATCCAGTGTGGGAGCGGCGGTGCGGCGATCCGACTTGCTCGCGAATGCAGTGTGCCAGCCGACACAAATGTCGCCTGACATACCGCTTTCGCGAGCAAGCCCGCTCCCACAGGGTTTTGCGTTTGACCTGTTGATCACCAACAAATCCCCTCTTCGTCGAGTCTGTATACTGCGCCCTCGTCTTGAATACTGAGGTCGCTGCATGCCATCCGTTATTTCCACCGACGTTTTGATTGTCGGCGCTGGTGTCGCCGGCCTCTGGCTGAATGCGCGCCTGCGCCGCCAGGGTTTTTCGACCGTGCTGGTGGAAAGCGCCAGCCTCGGTGGCGGGCAAAGCTTGAAATCCCAAGGCATCATCCATGGCGGCGCCAAGTACGCATTGCATGGCGCCTTGACCGGCGCCTCGGAAGCCATCGCCGACATGCCTCGGCGCTGGCGCGAAGCCCTGGCCGGTAACGGCGAACTGGACCTGACCGGCGTGCGCCTGCTGTCCGAAGCCCATTACCTCTGGTCCCCCGGCACGATCGCCGGCAATCTCACCAGTTTCTTCGCCAGCAAGGCCGTGCGCGGCCGTGTCGATCAGGTCAAGGGCGAGCAATTGCCGCCCGCCCTGCAAGACAAGCGCTTCAAGGGCAAGGTCTATCGTCTGGCGGAACTGGTGATCGATGTGCCGAGCCTGATCCGGCGCCTGGCCGATCTGGCGGGTGACGGCCTGCTTGCCGGTCAGAACATCGAACCGTTGCTGGAGGGTGGAAAACTGGTCGGCCTGAAGGTCGACGAGCGCGAGATTCGTGCCCAGCGCATCGTCTTCAGCGCCGGCGCTGGCACGGCAGCGCTGCTCGAAGCCCTGGGATTGAGCCAGCCCGCCATGCAACGCCGTTCGTTGCACATGATCATCGTCAAGGGTCCGGGGCTCAAACCGCTGTATGCCCACTGCCTGGGTGGCGGCACCAAGCCGCGCATTACCGTGACCACCCATCCGGCCGCCGATGGTCAATGGGTCTGGTACCTGGGCGGCGATATCGCTGAAGCCGAAGGTGTCGCCCGCGAACCCGCCGAGCAAATTGCCACCGCGCAGAAAGAACTCGGCCAGTTGCTGCCATGGATCGACCTGAGCACAGCGCAATGGGCCACCCTTCGAGTGGATCGCGCCGAGCCGTTGCAATCGGGACTGACCCGTCCTGACAATGCATTCCTTGCCGAAGAAGGCCGGCTGCTGGTCGGTTGGCCAACCAAACTGGCGTTGGCTCCGGACTTTGCTGATCGCGTCATCGCGTCCTTGCAGCGCGACGGCATCCAGCCAAGCCATCCGGTGGCGCCGCTGCCCGACCTGCCAAAACCGCCGATGGGCGTCCCTGCCTGGGAGCAATTGCTGCCATGAGCCAACCGACCCTGCACAATCTGCACCGCCCGTTGGGCAGCACCGGCCTACTGGTTTCGCCACTGGGGCTGGGCACGGTCAAACTCGGCCGTGACCAAGGCGTGAAATACCCCAACGGCTTCCAGATTCCCGATGACGACGAAGCGCGCATGCTGCTCAAACTCGCGCGCGACCTGGGCATCAACCTGATCGACACGGCCCCGGCCTATGGTCGCAGCGAAGAACGCCTAGGTCCGTTGCTGCGGGGTCAGCGCCAGGACTGGGTGATCGTCAGCAAGGTCGGCGAAGAGTTTGCCGACGGCCAGTCGAGGCACGATTTCAGCGCCGCCCACACCCGGCGGTCGGTGGAACGTAGTCTGCAACGGCTGGAAACGGATTTCATCGATCTGGTGCTGGTGCACTCCGACGGCAACGACCTGGCCATCCTCAACGACTGTGAAGTCTATGCGACCCTCGCCGAGCTGAAGAGCGAAGGCAAGATTCGCGGCTTCGGTTTTTCCGGCAAAACCGTCGAAGGTGGTTTGAAGGCTCTGGAACAAGGTGATTGCGCGATGGTCACCTACAATCTGAACCAGCAGAACGAGAAGCCGGTCATTGACTATGCTGCTGCTCACGGCAAAGCCATTCTGGTCAAAAAAGCCCTCGCCAGCGGTCATGTTTGCCTGAGCCCGGGGGTGGACCCTGTCCGCGCCAGCTTCGAGTTGTTGTTTGAACATCCGGGTGTTGCCAGTGCTATTGTCGGGACCATCAATCCGCTGCACCTCGCCCATAACGTCGCGACCGTTGCCCAGGTCCTACGTCGAAACTGATGCCGCCCACGCGGCCTTAAGCAGGAGCCGACATGCCGCGTACGCTCATAAGAAAGAACCCGAGCAACTTCAAGACCCTGCCGTTATTCGTCGAAGCGACTCCCGAAGGCCTGAGTTATCAAAGCGTCGGGATGCCACTCAATTTCTCCCAGACGCTGCAACGGCGCCGCCCGGTGACGGTCGCCGACACTCAGCGGTTTTCGCTTGAGCTGGCCAATCTCGGGGTTTCGGTGCGCCTGACCCTGCATTGGCAGAACCGCGATTACTGGGTGTTGGTGCGTCAGCGTCGGCAAGACCGCGGCGACGTGGTGCTCAAGCTGATCTCCGGTTACGTGCCCGCCCATGAGCTGAACCTGCCGCTGCACACCGCGATTCAGGAAATTGCCGAAGAGTGCCTGCTGGAAACCCCGGAAGGCTGGCTCGGCGGTCGCTTCAATGACACCTGGCTGCCGGCGCCCTACTCGTCCGCGCTGCATTACCGTGAAGCCCTGCCGTTTCGCCTGACGCCGTTGTCCGGTTCGGCGCGGCCGGTGCGTTGCGCCAAGATGCAGTTGATCGAACGTCCGCGGGCTTACGTGCATTTGCCGACGGCCTCGCTGCAATTGATCTATGACTTGCGCCTCGACGTGCCCAAGGAGGCTAAATCCCTGAGCCTGTTCCATGTCGACGAGCGACTGGAAGGCGATCAACTGGTGGCCCGGCTCGATCGGAAACGTCCCGATTTGTACTTGATGCCGCTGCAGGATGGCCAACCGATGGCCGAGCTCTACACCTTGAAAAAGGATCAGCTGTACCCGGCGAGTACTCGCGGGTTGTACCTGGCAGAGAGTTTTGCCCAGCAGGAAGGCTGGCTGGTGAGGGATGAGCGGATTCGCTGGAAGGATTGGGTGCGGCAGCAGGGCTTGAGCCCGCCGGGGAAAGATTCAGGTTTGGCGCGATTACGTGGGAAGGCGAAGCAATTGTTGAAGAGAATCGTACCGCGGAAAAAGGTCAGCTCCTGATTGATCGTTCCCACGCAGACGTGTTCGACGTGGGAACGATCAGTGTTACTCGGACTTGCGGATCTTCTCGACAATCGCGGTAGTCGAGCTGTTTTCCACCAGCCCCAGCACTTTCACCTTTCCGCCGTAAGCGGTCACGATGTCCGCGCCGACAACCTGCTCGATTCCGTAGTCCCCGCCCTTGACCAGCACATCCGGCTTGACCTCACGCAGCAGGTTTTCCGGAGTGCCTTCAGCGAAGCTGATCACCCAATCCACGGCGCCCAGACCTGCCAGTACGGCCATGCGACGGTCGACGCTGTTGATCGGACGACCCGGGCCTTTCAGGCGGCTGACCGACGCATCGTCGTTGACCGCAACGATCAAGCGATCGCCCTGAGCCCGCGCCTGTTCGAGGTAGGTCACGTGGCCGGCGTGCAAAATGTCGAAGCAGCCGTTGGTGAAGACGATCTTCTCTTTATGCGCACGCGCATCATCGACCGCCAGCAACAGTTGCTCCAGGCCGAGTACGCCGCGCTCCGAACCTTCTTCACGCTGGATGGCGCGACGCAGTTCCGGCGCGCTGATGGCTGCCGTACCGAGTTTGCCGACCACGATACCCGCCGCCAGGTTGGCCAGGGCCACCGCGTGGGGCAGTTCTTCACCAGCGGCAATGGCGGCCGCCAAGGTGGAAATCACCGTGTCGCCGGCACCGGTCACATCGAACACTTCACGGGCACGGGCCGGCAGGTGCAGCGCCGGATGATCCGGACGCAACAGGGTCATGCCGTGTTCGCCGCGGGTGACCAGCAATGCGCCAAGGTCAAGGTCGTGCATCAGCTGCGCGCCCTTGCTCACCAGTTCGTGCTCATCGGCGCAACCGCCGACGATGGTTTCGAATTCGCTGAGATTCGGGGTGATCAGGCTCGCACCACGGTAGATCGAGAAATCCTTGCCCTTGGGATCGGCCAGCACCGGAATGCCACGGGCACGGGCCGCCTGGATCAGCACCTGATGGTTTTTCAGCGCGCCTTTGCCATAGTCGGACAGCACCAGCACCTTGATGCCTTCGAGCAATTCGTCGACTTGCTCGCCCAACGCCAGCGCGTCGGTGGCGAACGGTTCTTCGAAGTCGATACGCAGCAGTTGCTGGTGACGGCTCATGACCCGCAGCTTGACGATGGTCGGTTGGTGCGCAATGCGCTGGAACAACGCCCGTACGCCAGCGCCTTTGAGGCTATTGGCCAGACTGTCGGCGGCTTCATCGTCGCCGGTCACGCCGACCAGCGAGGCCGGTGCGCCGAGGGCGGCAATGTTCAACGCAACGTTGGCGGCACCGCCCGGGCGGTCCTCGATTTGCTCGACCTTGACTACCGGTACCGGCGCCTCAGGGGAAATCCGTGAGGTACCACCATGCCAGTAACGGTCGAGCATGACATCGCCGACCACCAAGACAGGGGCTTGATCGAATCGCGGCATGGACAACTTCATGGAGCAACCCACATACAAAATGAACAGGGGCGCGATATTAACACAGGGTTGGCGTGGGCTTGCGCATGGCATTAATGAGAGGATTTTTTGCGGCCGCCACCCCTCGGTGGCGGCCAGCGGGGGTCAGGCGATACCCGCAGTAACCGGCTCGTCCAGGCCCATAGCATGCAGGCGGGAGTAGTAGCCGTTTTGCGCCAGCAGTTGAGCGTGGGTGCCGCGCTCGACGATTTCGCCATGATCCATGACCAGGATCAGGTCGGCTTTCTCGATGGTCGACAACCGGTGAGCAATCACCAGTGTGGTGCGACCTTTCATGACCTGATCCAGTGCCGCCTGAATGTGCCGCTCGGACTCGGTGTCGAGCGCCGACGTTGCCTCGTCGAGAATCAGTAACGGTGCGTTCTTCAACAAGGCCCGGGCAATCGCCAGGCGCTGACGCTGGCCACCGGACAGCAACACGCCGTTTTCCCCGACCTGGGTGTCCAGGCCCTGCGGCATCTCCGCAATGAAGTCCATCGCGTAAGCATCCTTGGCAGCCTTTTCAATGTCGGCACGTGGTGCGCCGGCCAGGTCACCGTAAGCGATGTTGTTGGCGATGGTGTCGTTGAACAGGGTTACATGCTGCGTCACCTGCGCCACGTGTCGACGCAGATTGCGCAGACGATAGTCTTCGACTTCCACGTCATCGAGCATGATTTCGCCGGTTTCGTGGTGATAGAAGCGCGGAATCAGGCTGGCCAGGGTCGACTTGCCACTACCCGAGCGACCGACCAGGGCAATCATTTGCCCCGGTGCCGCCGTGAAGCTGATGTTCTTCAGCACTTCACGCTCGGTCCCTGGATAGGTGAAGCTCAGGTTGCGCACTTCCAGGTGGCCGCTGACGCGATCACGCTCGACGGTACCCTGGTCAATCTCGGGCTCGACGTCCAGTTGCTCGAAAATGCTCTCGGCACCGGCAACGCCTTTCTGAATTGTCGAGCTGACTTCCGACAGCTGCCGAATCGGCTTGGGCAGCAGGCCCGCCGCGGTGATGTAGGCCACCAGGTCACCGGCGGTGGCATCGCCGCGCAGGAACAGCACCAGGAACATCAGCACTGCCATGGCGGTGTAGATCACCAATTGCAGCATGGGCGTGTAGACCGCACCGGTCTTGGTCATGCGCAGTTGCTTGTCGGTGTTGCCCTGGCTGGCTTCGGCGAAACGACGTTCTTCATAGCTCTCGCCACCGAAGCTGCGCACCACGCGATAGCCCTGAATGGTTTCGGAGGCCACGTGAGTCACGTCGCCCATCGCCACCTGGATTTTCTTGCTCTGCTTGCGGAATTTTTTGCTGGTGCTGCTCACCATAATCGCGATGATTGGCAGGATCGCCAGCATCACCAGGGTCAGTTTCCAGTTCATCCACAACAGGTAAGCAAACAGGAACACCACGGTCAGGCCTTCACGAATGACCACTTTGATGGCGTCCGTGGCAGCACCGGTGACCATGGTCACGTTGAAGGTGATGCGCGAAATCAGGTGCCCGGAGTTATGGGTGTCGAAATAACGATTGGGCAATACCAGCAACTTGTTGAACAGCTCGACACGCAAGTCGTGGACCAGCCCCAACGACACTTTGGCCAGGTAATAGTTACCCAGAAACGATCCCAGGCCTTGCCAGGCGGCGATCAGGATGATCAGCAGCGGCACGGCCATCAGCAACTGCAAGTCTTTCAGGTAGGGAACAGTCGGGAAGAGCACCGCTTCAGGGTTGCTCAGACCATCGACGAAATATTTGAGAATCCCTGCGAGCATGGGCTGCGTCGAGGCAAAAATCACAAAGCCGACGATACTGATGGCAAACATGCCCCAGTACGGGCGCACATACGACAGCAGGCGCAGGTAAATCTTCAAGCTCGACGGCGCAGGCGAATCAGGGCTGGTCATGAGAACCCGTTGTATGAGAAAAGAGCCCGCGAGTGTAACACAGGCCATTTTAGTCGCTGAGCTGCGGTAACATGGCCGGCTATCCATGCCTCACGGCGCCCAACCCGGAGTATTGATGCAAGCGCTTGATCACACCCGATATCTCGCCCTGCGCGAGGGAGCACAAGTCCTTGAAGCGGATGGTTCGGGGGACAAGGTTCTGCGGTTGACGGACGGTTCAATACTCAAACTGTTTCGCCGCAAACGCCTGCTGACGTCGGCCGCGTGGTACCCGTACGCCAAACGCTTTGCCGACAACTGCGATGCGTTGCGTGAACGGCACATCCCCTGCCCGTCGATTCGTCAGGTTTACCGTATTGCGAGTATCGAGCGCGATGCCGTGCACTACGATCCACTGCCGGGCCAGACCCTGCGTCAGCTGCTGGACATTGAGGGCGATGCCGATCCGTTGCGCGGCCAATTGGGGGTCTTCATGGCCACTTTGCATGAGCGGGGGATTTATTTTCGCTCGGCGCACCTGGGCAACATCGTGCTCACACCCGAGCATCAGCTGGGCCTGATCGACATCGCCGACATGCGGGTGTATCGACGTCCGCTGCGCAAGACTCTGCGGCTGCGCAACTTCAAGCATATGGTGCGCTACCCGCAAGATCGGCAATGGTTGCTCGACGATCGCGGCGAAGTCTTCATGCACAATTATGGCCAGACCCAGAGCATCTGCTCCCCGGAGGAGCTGAGCGTCGCCCTGCAAAAATGATCTGAGCGCCTTCGCTTCCGGGGAGGAAGCGAAGGCCAGGCATTACGCCAGCGCGGGTTGTCGCGCCTTCAGCACGCGAGACAGGATCATCGCTGCGGGCAGCAGTACCAGTGGCCACAACTCGTCAGGGTTACCAATCAGCAAACTGCCATCGAAGTTCAGCATCACCAGCGCACACGCCAGGTACATACCCCACACGTCGCGCAGACGCCAGGCCTGCCAAAGGGAGGCGGCCATCAGCGCTACGAACAACGCCAGAGCGACTCCGCCGCTGTACAGCCCCAGTGCTACGAAAATGTTGTGCGGATGCTGAATCGGCATCCAGCCATCGAGTACCTGGGTGGTGTGGAAGTTGATGCCACAGCCCAGTGCCCAGCCGCAGTGGCGCCACTCGCCGACCATGATATGGAAAATCTCGATGCGATATGAATCACCTCGGTTCCAGAGGGACTGGTACCAGGCTTCGTTGTGCACCACCAGGAACAGCAGGCCTAAAACGATTGCGCAAATTGCCACCGCACCGCCTACCAGCCGCGGCTTGTGGTAAATACCGTAAAGCACCCAGAGACTAAACAGGAACACAGCCCCCACAAACGCAGTACGCGTCTGCAGGACGAAGGCTACCGCGAACACTGACAAAACGATGGCCAGGCCAGCTTCGATGTACTTTCGGTCCCTGAGCCAGATTGGCAGCGCCAGCGCCAACGCACAGAACAGCCAAATGCTGGCGTAGATGACGTTCTCCAGGCGCGCCGGAAGCAGCGCCACCCGACCGCCGACGGCGAACTCACCGGTGGCCCAACCGTAGAGCGCGCTGCCGAAAATGTACAACGTCAGAATCCAGAACTGAGCGCGAACAAACGCCGCACTGCGGAAGAACTGCGGATCGGTGAAGGCGCCGGCCACCATGACGAACATCAGTACATAGAAGACGTGTTTGTAGAACTGCATCTGCCCTGCAATCGTCGCAGGCACCAGAAACCATAGAATGAACGCCAGCCAACCCCACGCCAGCGGCTCCTTGAGCAAGCCCGCACCGCGTTCCTTGATCAGGAAGATCAGGCCCGGCAATACCATCAAGGCGTAGAACAGGTTGTTGGTCCACTTCGACGACCAGCCCACCACAAAGCTCAAAAGGAACAAACAGAGCGCCGTTCCGAAATACACCATGGTGTTCTTTCCTGGCCTCATGCCGCTAAATTCCATGTAGCACCCAACCTATTGCCAGACCCAAGATAAGAGCTGCGATCAGCTTCAGCCGATCGAGACGTTTACGCCGTAATTTGTTCTCCCGCTCCTTCGGGACCACCACATGCTCACCGAAACCGGTGTGTAACACCGCGTCATTTTCCAGAATCAACGCGTAGCGGTTTTCGCCAGCATACAGACGCGACAGGTCTTTCTCCCCGGAAAATCCGGAATACGGTGCATGCATCAAGTAATCCGCGCGACGGCGCAGCCCTGGATTAAAGGAAAAACCTTGCCACTCGGCTTTTTGCGAGCCCAGTACGTAGAAAGGAATGCCATGGCTGACTTTGCGCTCGTTCAGGAACACGTAAGGGCTGTGAACCATCAGGTCATGATTGAAGCTGCGCAGCCACACTTGCAGTGCCTGCGGATCTTCCTCCAGCAGGCATTGGGACTCTTCGATGAACCCTTCGCGGTAGAAGTCCCAGTCGTCTTCACAGTGGAAAATCCACGATGTCTGAACCTGAGCATAAGCGGCATCGATGGACCGCAACTGCCCCAGGCGTGGCTTGTTGATGAAGAACTGGGTATGCGCCCTCCAGTGCTCCGGAATACAGGCCTCTACGGCGCTGTCGCCGGAGTCCTCTGTAATGAACACCTTACGGATGGGAGCCGTGTTGAACCGGTCGAACGTCTCGAGGGTACGCTTCAACAGATCGAAGCGACCGCAACTAGTGATTACAACCGAAATGTCGCTAGTCTCGCTGAACAGCATTTATTTGCACCGCACCATAGGTTGTTTAATTGCCCGGCTTCACAGCCCCAGCGACAAGCGTAATTTTTCTTTCCAGCCTAGCGGGACATGCTCGCGCAGCGGCGCACGCAGGGCGTCGACAATCGCATGCCCTACAGCCCGGAACGTGTAACGCTGCTCTACCAAAGCCTGTCCGGCCAATGAAATGGTCTCGGTCAGCTGGGGGGACTCGCGCAACACCGCCAGTTTTTCCCTGAGTTCGTCGCGGGTTCGATAGAGCACGATGTTGTGCATATCGACAAACCCCAGCGCGCGATTCTCGGCTTCCCCTTGATCGTAAGCAAACAGCACACAACCACAGGCCATGGCCTCGAAATTCTTGATCATGTATTCGCCCATGCCGACGTCGGCACTCACGAAGTAACGGATCCGGCTCAACGTCTCGCAGTATTCTTCACCCGACTTGGTGCGGGTGATCAGCAGGTTTTCCACTTCGGCCACGGACTCGAGCATGGCCTTGCGCCCGGCATACGCCACGCTGTTGAGACTGCCGACAAAACCCAGCTCGATATCCCGTTCACGCTGGCAGTTTTGCAACAGTGCCTGATCGTAGCCCTTGGGCACGAAATGCGCGTCAAACCCTTCCTCGCGCAAGCGCTGGCTGACCATGAAGCCCGAGCTGATCACCCGCGCCCAAGGCAGCTTGCGGTAATGGGCGCTGAACTTGCCGGTGTACTTGCACGGGATGTAGTTCTGGTACGCATCGTGTTCCAGAATAACCAGATTGGGCAGGGTTTGTATGAACCTCACCTGTCTGATTTCTTTTTTGAAGCGCAGGAAAAAAACAATCCGGTCGTAGCGGGTCACATCGACATGCTTGCGAAAATATCCACGCAAGTCGTCCTGCTCCGCGCTGGTCAGCTCACGCTTGTCGCAGTCGCAATGCTCGGCGATACCGTCATACAGTCGATCGAGGATCGCTCGCTGCTCTTTCTGCACCAGAAACAGAACTTTCAATTGGTCTCTCTCTTTCCAGACAGCTCTTGGACCCAGAATAATTCGTGGCGTCGCACCGCTTTACGGAAGAACTCGTTTTCGCCGAAAGCCGGCCAGCGTCGGGCCGCCAGACAGCGTTGTATCGCCCGGCGAAGTAGACGCTTGAGGGGAAGTCGGGGCTGAAGGTCGTGCATCATGCCCAACGACATAGCCTTGTGCCACTGCTTTTCAGCCGACAAACAAAGCGCCCAGGGCCGCAACGGTTCGTGATCATTGATCTGTGGCGGCAGTGTTACACCGGTACCGGCATCACCCATTGGCCAGCGATCGTTGTCGTGTAGATGATTGGCGTAATGCAATAAGGTTTCGGGCTGCCAGGCTGTACCGTTCAGTGCCTGCATCACCGCTTGCTGTGAGCATAGATGGTCTGGGTGCGGGTCGAAACGCGGATGTGGCAAAACGATGACCTGAGGCTGGATACGCTCGATCAACTCACTCAGGTCGGCCAGCAGATTGTTCCAGGACGGTATGCCATCGACGTCACTGCCCAGGGCAAACGGATTGAACCGTCGAAAATATCGGGTATCCCCCAGTTGTGCCTCACGGGACACCACGGCCTCGGTCGGCGTGCTTTGCATGGCGGGCAATTGCAGGCAGAAATACCCCAACTGAATGCAGCGTTCCTGAGGTACACCGCCCCACAGCGGTACGCTCAGACTGTCCCAGGCGCGAAGCGAGCCTTTCAACCGAGACGCTTCGACACCATTGAGCCCCATCTGCTGATAGTGCCCGGCCTCTATTTCACCGGCGGTCAGGGTCACGATCCAACTTTGACTGGCGCTGCTGTACAAGCCGAATGCGGCCAACTCGGCATCGTCGGCATGGGGCGCGATCACCATCACCCGTTGACGGCTGTAATCCGGATGCTCGAACACCCTGAGCACCGGCTCACCCAGCAGTCGGCAGAATCGCCCGCGCAGGCGTAACTCACCTTGCGACAGAACGTGCGCCTGACCACTGAGGTTGAGGTAACGCAGGCCGTTCACACCACGCTCGAACGTTTGCCGGTCCGGGTGGTCCCCCCCCGACAACTCGACCACGGGATCGATGAAGCGGCCCAGCCAAGTGCTTTTTATCCGCAGCGCCAAGACCAGCGTGGCGTCGTCGACCAGCATGACAGCGTCGTCCAGGCGCAAACGCTCACCGTCAAGATGAACCTTGGGCTGCTGGGTGTACGGTGGAAAGCTGTACTGATAATCGTCTTTGGGCGAATAAAACAAATGGTCGGCAAACCATGCCTCGTGGGCAATCCAGCCCAGAACCGCGAGCACCAACGGCAGCCACCAGCTCACCAGCACACCCATGGCAATCAAAAGCACCAGCGCGATGAGCAGACCGATGCGTTTGTTGCGCCGATGGCGCTTGAGCAATTGCTGTTTGCGGTTCATGGGCTGACTCATACGGTGAACACCGGCACAGGATTGCACCAGCGATCCTTGTATTCACGGTCGGCGCGGCCGAAAGAAAAGCGCAAGGGTTTGTCCAACGCCCGGGCATGCTCCCAGGCGCTTTGCGTATTGAGAAAACTCAGCACGCTGCCCGGACTGAATTCGCGGGTTTCAGGATCGACGCCGCCATTGATGTACTCGACGCTGATCCACTGCGGTGTCTCGACACGGTAGACCAGTTGAATCGCTATTGGCGCATCGTTGAGGAAAATCACCGAGCCGATCAGCAAATCACGCAGCAACTCGATGACCTCAGCCATGCGCTCGGCCCCCGTCGCCGGGAAGCCCCAGCGACGCTGGAACAGGTCGCAATAGATCGCCGCCAGTTCACTGCTGGAAAACTCGGCGACCGGCCGAACCACTCCGCCCGCTTCTTCCAGCAATCGCAATTCACGGCGCTGGTTGTAGCGAAACTTCTTCGACAGTTCTTCGGGAGTGCGGGCCATCGCCAACTGTTCAGCCTGCAACTTGATGCCGGTGAAGCGGCCTTCATTCAGCGCCGACAGGTAGCGTCCACGATGACGTAGCGGCGCTTGTGCATCGGCTGCGGCCGGCAGGATGAACTCGGCATTACCGAGGTCGAACAGGCCTTTTTTACCGCAGCGTTTGAGTACGTCCTTGGACAACGCGAGGTCGCGCCCCCAGGTCGGGATCGCGGCTTTGACTTCACCGTTTTGCTCCCAGGCCAGGTAGCGCACAGGAATGTCGGCCAACTGCGAAAGCCGCTCGACCACCATGGGATGAGTGGCGACGCTGCCGCCATATCGTTGCCAGGCCTGGGCATATGTCGAGGCGTCGACTACCGCCCAGCCACGTTCGCGCCAGCCTTGAAATCGGTTGAGCATCAGCCCCTCGGCGCCAGTTCGGTAACGTGCGGCAAACGCCAGAAGGCATCGCGTACCGCGCGGTCGGAGAAGCGCTCACGCAAGCGATCGAGCATCAGCTCGGCACACTGGTGACGCTGCTGCTCGTCCATCGCGGCCAGATGTTGCAGTCCTTGAGCCAAGTGTTCGGCATCGCCCAGCGGGAACAGAATACCGACACCCTCGACCACTTCCTTCGCCCCGCCACACGCCGTGGCGAGCAAGGGCACGCCGGCAGCCATGGCTTCCAGCAGCACCATGCCGAACGGTTCGTGATCGGAACTCAGGGCGAACACATCGAAGGCACGGAAATAACGCCGTGCTTCAGGCACCTGCCCGAGAAACAGCACCCGGTCGCCAATGCCCAACTCACGGGCCAGGGCCTTGAGGTCCTGTTCCAGTCGACCGGCACCGAGAATCACCAATTGACTGCTCGCCGGCAAACCCGGCAATGCCGCAGCAAAACCGTGCAGCAGCGTGGTCTGATCCTTGTCCGGATGCAGCCGTCCGACATTGCCGACAACCCAGGCATCCGGCGCCAGGCCGAGGGTTTCCCGGGCCTCGCGAACCGACACCTGGCTGTCCTGCAAGGTCTGCACATCGATACGGTTATAGAGCGTCTGAATCCGCGCCGTCGGCCACTTCGGCAGGCAATGGCGCATGTCGTCGCGCACGGCATCGGAAACCCCGAGCAGGCTCAGGCGCTTGCGGAAAATATTGGCGAAGAGTTTGCGCGTGCCGCGCTTGTAATCGTCAAACGCGTGATGCACGCCAATCACCGGCAACGACGTGCCGAGCAAGGCGATATAAATAGGCTTGAAACGGTGAGCGATGCAAAAACTGAAATTGCGCGAGGCAGCGATCTTGCGCAGATCGCTGATGGCGCCCAGCTTCAGGCCACGAATGGCCTTGGAGCTGTATTCCATGAACAGCACTTCATCGCAAGCGCAGCCCGCGGCAACTTCGGCATCGGCAGCCCCGGTCAGAAACACCGTGGTCACCCGATAACCGGTCCCCGCGAACAGGCTGGCGTACTGCCGGGCGCAGTCCAGAAACGGCCCGTCATAGCCGTGACAGAACTGCAACACATGGCGTTCAGCCGAGCGTGTCATATGCGTCCGCGCCCTCTTTGACCACCAGGATGTCTTCCATGATCAGATACTGTAGATCGGAACCGAAGAACATGTTCAGGGCGTCCGTTGGCGAGCAGATCATCGGTTCGCCACGACGGTTGAGCGAGGTATTCAGCGACACGCCGTTGCCGGTCAGTACTTCCAGCGCCTTCATCATGTCGTAGTAACGCGGGTTGTATTCGCGCTTGAGCACCTGGGCCCGGGACGTACCGTCTTCGTGGACGACTTCCGGTACGCGGGTTTTCCACTCTTCTGCCACTTCGAAGGTGAAGGTCATGAACGGCGCCGGGTGGTCGACCTTGATCATCTGCGGGGCCACGGTGTCGAGCATCGACGGGCAGAAAGGCCTCCAGCGCTCGCGGAACTTGATCTGGTGGTTGATGCGGTCAGCCACGCCAGTCGCACTCGGGCAACCAATGATCGAACGACCGCCCAAGGCGCGCGGACCGAACTCCATGCGGCCCTGGAACCAGGCTACCGGGTTGCCATCGACCATGATTTTGGCGATGTTTTCCGGCATGTTCTCAAGCTTGCGCCAGACCGGCTTGCTCGGGTGACGGGCACACGCGGCGAGCACGTCTTCGTTGGTGTACGACGGGCCGAGGTAGACGTGTTCCATCTTCTCGACCGGCACACCACGGGCGTGGGACACATAGGCCGCCGCGCCGACCGCGGTGCCGGCATCGCCGGACGCTGGCTGCACGAACAGTTCTTTAACGTCATCGCGGGCGATGATTTTCTGGTTCAGCTTGACGTTCAACGCACAGCCACCGGCGAAGGCCAGCTTGCCGGTTTCCTTGAGCACGTCGCCCAGGTAATGGTCGATCATCTGCAGCGAGATCTTTTCGAACAGCGCTTGCATGCTCGCGGCGTAATGGATGTACGGCTCGTCAGCGATGTCGCCTTCGCGCTTCGGCCCCAGCCACTCGATCAGCTTCGGCGAGAAGTAGAAACCTTTGCCTTTCTCTTTATAACGACGCAGGCCGATGACGTTGGCGTAGTCGGTGTTGATCACCAGCTCGCCGTTCTCGAACGAAGCCAGGCGCGAGAAATCGTATTTGCTGGCGTCACCATACGGCGCCATGCCCATGACCTTGAACTCACCGTCGAGCATCTCGAAACCGAGGAACTCGGTGATCGCGCCGTACAGGCCGCCGAGGGAGTCCGGATCGAAGAATTCCTTGATCTTGTGGATCTTGCCGTTTTCGCCGTAACCGAAAAAGGTCGTGGCGTACTCACCCTTGCCATCGATCCCCAGGATCGCGGTTTTCTCTTTGAAACCGGAGCAGTGATAAGCGCTAGAGGCGTGAGCCAGGTGATGCTCGACCGGCTCGATCTTGATTTTCTTCGGATCGAAACCCAATTGCTCGAGGCACCAGACAATCTTGTTGCGATAGCGCTTGTAGCGACGGTTGCCCATCAGGATTGCGTCGAGCGCGCGGTCCGGGGCGTACCAGTAACGTTTGGCGTAATGCCAGCGAGCCTTGCCGAACAGGCTGATCGGCGCGAACGGGATCGCTACCACATCAACGTCGGATGGCTTGATGCCGGCCTGCTCGAGGCAGAACTTCGCCGACTCGTAGGGCATGCGGTTCTTTGCATGTTTATCGCGCACAAAGCGCTCTTCCTCAGCCGCCGCGACCAGCTTGCCGTCGATGTACAACGCTGCGGAAGGATCATGGCTAAGGGCGCCGGACAGGCCAAGAATCGTCAATGCCACAGGGGTCTAGCCTCTTTAGTCTGCATGCAGGCGCAAAGCGCCTCAAAGATTAATGTGCCCTCGCAAAGGGCGAGTGGCAGCTAAAGGGCGGGATTATAGCTTAAAAGCGACGGCAAGCCTCTAGCGGGAAGTGGCAAGCTGGCGCGTTGACAGATGACGGACCTCGACATAGACTCCTGCGCAAATGGACTGGGGGATCCCGGTCGGCGTTGCGGCCTCGGTGAGTTTCACCGGGGCTTTTCGCTTTCTGAGAGAGGGAAAATTTTTAACCCCCAATTCTCGAAACCCTCTCCCACATTGTTACGCCCACCACTGCAGTAGAACTTGCGCTTGAGCACGTCAAAGGCACGATTTTCTTGCCCCGACCGCAAAACGCTCATACCAATGGGTCTTGCAACAAGATCCGCTAGCTGTAACCCCGTGGAATTCACTTGTTTGGTTGCAAAGACGATGTCGAACGGCAGTTGTATGCCCAATCTGTTCGCGCCATCGCACATGCGACGAAACTCCAGTTCAAGCTCATTATCCTCACGTTTCCCTCGACGCTCGAAAATCACATGAGTTAAAACGCTCTGTTGATTCTTTTCCTGCAAATACTCATAAAGCGTTTCAAGGCAGAATCCGAGCGCGAGGTGATAAGGATTGTGGACAGGACCTTGCTTTTCGCGAAGAGCGGCTTTGTCGATAACGCAGCTGATCAGGACGAAATTGCTGGCCTCAATGATTCCCGTCAACTCATCGAGAAAGGCATGTTTGTGTTGCCTTGATGTGAAAAGACTGGAGAACGCGCCCTTTTCTTTTCGAATTTCCAATTCATGCAGACCGATCAGGTCATGACCCATATGATTAAATTTGAACTTCTGAAGGGCAGGAATTACCTTTTCGCAATAATGCCTTTTATGAAACACACAAAATGCCAGCACAAACATTGGATAGTTTGGATCTAATGTTTGCATCCCATGATCGCCGCTCTCATCCACATAGATTATGAAATCGCTGTACCTTCCGGACGGAGGTAAGAGCTTTTCCGTCTCAACATTAGTTTCAGCTTCGCTTTCGTTTTCAAAAAGCAAAAACTGTTGAGAGGGCAAAATCGGGGTCGACACGAGCTATTCACCTTTTGTTCTTCGAGCCAAGTGCGTCAGGTGTAGCACTGACACGCCGGAATACAAAAGCGTTACCCGCGGCCTGCTCGCCAATAGATGCTGAGATTGCCGTCGGTAGCCTGGCGGTAAACCGTATAGGGCAGGAGGACGGTATCGAAAACACCCGACAGGGTGAAATCCACCAATACGAACGGCAAAAGAATACCCGTGGGATCAGGCGCTGCGTTCAATACGCAAAAGTCGTAGGCCAGGCCGCTGTAGATGCGCGGGATGGATTGACAGTAGGTCTTTTGCTTTCTAAGACTACGAGCCGCGTCTTCGTCATCCTGCAGCACCGTAACAGCGGTTCCGCAGCCTGATAAAACCAGTGCGAAAGCGCTCAGTAACACCGTCGTTTTTATTGTCAAAATCTGCCCTCCGTGAACGTCAGGCAAACTAGCATCGCGGCTATTCAGGGCACAGTTCACGGGTTCTTCAGATCATGTAGGACATTTCATAAGAACCTGTCCCCTTTTGACATTCACAGCTTTTTCGCTGGATGTACCGGCCTCTTCGCGAGCAAGCCCGCTCCCACAGGGGATCTTCGGCGTTACATAGATCCAGTGTGGGAGCGGGCTTGCTCGCGAAGGGATTCAGGCAGCGCTAGAGATATCCTTGGGCAAACGCTGATCAATGACCTGATACAGCGCGCTGCTCTCAGGCCAGTTACGCATGAACCTTGCCCGATCCCGCGCATACGCCGGGGCGAAGCTGCTGAGCGAGGCATGCTGACACATCGAATCGAGATCGATCAGCGCCCAGCGATCGTCCTGCCAGAACAGGTTATGCCCCTTGAAATCCCCGTGACTGATCCGCTCGCCAATCAGCTCGGCAAACAAATGATCCAGCGCCAGCAATTCGGCTTCCGGTGCCTCACCGCTTTCGACATAAGGCGCAAAGCGCTCGATGATGTCCGGCCCCGGTAAATACTCGGTCACCAGATAAGCCCGACTGCGCAACCAGAGAAAACGCTTCTCCAGCAACGCCAATGGCTTGGGCGTGGCGATGCCGAGAAACGCCAGGCGATTGCCTTCGCGCCAGGAGTGCCAGGCACGGCTCGGGCGCCAGAAGCGTTTGAGCCAGTGGGCAAAACCTTTGATGTTGTAGCGCTTGACCACCAGCGCACGACCCGCCACCTCGACCTTGCCGACGCTCGCCGCGCCGCCGGTCTTGTACAGATGGCCCTGATCGAGCAACGTATCGGCCTGCGCCAGCACCGGCAGCATCGCCGCCTCTTCCGCGCGGCGAATCGCCCGTAAGCCGAACGCTCCGCGCTGGACACTGAACAGCGTGCATTCGCGGCCAATCTTGATCAGGTAGTCCTTGAGACGCCAGCTGCGAACCTTGCTGATCTGCTTTTGCAGCGCTTCCATCGGCAAGGCATGTTCGCCGTTGCTCAGCAGGTAATACACCAGCAATTCTTCGGTGTAGGGCTCCAGCGACTTGGGCAACTGGGCGAAAAACACCCCGAGGTTTTCCAGGACTTTCTGCCGCGACAGCGGTTGGCCAGGTGTTTCGGAGCAGACGCCGCCGCCATCGATCAAATACAACCGGCCGCGCTGGCGCAAGAGGTTGTCCAGGTGCAGGTCTTCCTGCCAGAGCCCCTTGCGATGCATTTGGCCGATAGCGCCCAACGCCTCGGCCAGCACAGCCCCTTGCATATCCGCCAGCACCGGCAAATGCTCGACCTGTTTCCAGGTTTCACCGAGGCTTTCGGCGCCCTCGATGAACTCGAACAGCAGCCAGCCGCCCTCGCCGTCCTTCAGGCCATCAGCCAGCAACAATGGCGTGGTCAACCCCTGAGCCGCCAGCAACCGCACGCCGTCCAGCTCACGCTGGAAATGCCGCGCTGCCTTGCTGCCGACCAGCAACTTGGCCAGCACCGGCCGGCCACGCCAGACGCCGGCACCGACATAACGCTGTCCCGGCAACACTCGCAACAGACTTAGCAACTGCAACTCGGCAGGGCCGGCGGCATCAGCCAATGGAATGTTCAGCGGCAGGCTCGGGCTGCGTCCTGCGTTTTTCAGTTCAGACAAACGCATCAGCGCGTCTCCTTATGAGTGCGACGCGCGGTCAGCCGTGCAAACCAGCTGTCGATCAGCGAACTGTCTTGCGATTGATCCAGATAGGCAGCCAGCAGCTCGCGCAACTGCGCTTCGCTCCACTCAGGCGACCGACGCAGCAACGGCTCCAGGTCTTTGGCCCGATCACGCAGACCAAACAGCAACGGCCGGGTCTTTTCCAGGTCGATCAGTTGGGCCAGGTAACCGTCACCGGTGGCCTGGAGAAAAATGTGCTTGGGGTAGAAACAACCGTGAACCTGACGCGCGCCGTGCAGGCGACGAGCCAATTGCCCACAGGCCTTCAGAATGGCCGAATGCTGCGCCGAACTCAGGTCCGACCAGCGTTGCAACAGTGAATCCAGATCATCCCAACCGTCCAGGGCACGGGTCAGCAGAATCGCCCGGACTTCGCCGTCGACTTTGCGCTCACCGAAAAACGCCGCTTTCAACGCTGGAATACCGAGCTTTTCATAGAGACTGATATTGCGAAATTCACGGGCAAAGCTCGGCTCACCAAAGGGCGCATGCAAGGTGCGCATCTGGTAGTTGCTCTGGCGTTTGAGGTAGTAGCCATGACCTTCCAGATCCAGCCGAAACACGCTACTCCAGCCACCGCGACCGGTGTTGGGCTCATCCACAGCGTCGAGCTGCTTGGCCCAGAGTGCGTCGAAGGTGCCGAGGCCGTGACGCTCAAGCAGCGCACGGTCTTCGGCCGCCAGAAAATCAGTCATTCGCGCCCCTCGAAAAATCTCACCACGTGCCGAATCCGTTTTTTGTCGGCGGCATTCAGCCGATCAGACTGGCGGTATTGCAGGTAAAAGCGCAGGCGCTGGGTCGCCGACAAGTGATACTTGGCGACCTTGTCCAGACAGGCCAGGTCCTTGGTGATCCGGTACTTGAGCCAAAAGCCGCGCCAGAAATCGCCATTGGGGCAGTCGATCAAAAACAGCCGGGGCTCATCGTCGATCAGCAGGTTGCGCCACTTCAAATCGTTATGGGTGAAGCGGTGGTCGTGCATGGTCCGGGTATAACCCGCCAGCTGCCGGCTGACGTTATCGACCCAGGCGCGGTCCGCCAGCTTTGGATCATGCCGCTCGGCCAGGGCCGACAAGTCTTCGGTATGCGGCAGCTCACGGGTGATCATCGCCCCGCGATCGTACGCCGCACCGCGACGTTCCAGACCCCAGGCCACCACTTCAGCGGTAGGAATGCCCCACTTGGCGAAGCGCTTGAGGTTCTGCCACTCAGCTTTCACCCGAGGCTTGCCCAGGTAACGGCGCAGACCTTTGCCCGCACCCACGTAGCGTTTGACGTAATAGTTGACGCCATTGCGCTGAACGCGAATGACCTCGGACAACAGGTCGCGCGTCAGGCGCTCACCCTGAAGCGCAAACACTGCCTCAAGACTGCCGAAATCTTCTGCCAGATCGCTGTACTCAGGCTCCAGTGTCCAACCCGCCATCAGAGCGCATCTCCGTATCGCTGTTTACGGTCGTAGAGTTTGTTGGCCTTGCCTTCGAGCCAGGCCAGCAACCCGGCTTCTTCACCCAGAATCTGGCGCAGGGGCTGCTGGAAATACCCCTTGAGGAAACGCAGTTTGTCGCGACGGGTCAGGCCAATGTCCAGCGCCGAAAAATACAGTGCCGCCAGGTCCTTGTTGCGCCAGCGCCGGGTAATCGTCGGACGGGTCTGCGCGCGGTGCAGGTCGATCACCGAGAGCCTGAAATCGTCGGCCGTCACCGGTTTGTCGGTGTGCAGCAGAAAGTGGCAGATGTAGCAGTCGCGATGGTTGACCCCGGCGCGGTGCATCATGCCGGTCATGCGCGCGACCTCCGCGATCAGCGCGCGCTTGAGTTTTGGCTCGGGCGGGTGCTTGACCCAGTCGATGCTGAAGTCTTCGAGGCTGACAGTGGGCGCCAGTTCTTCGGTGACGATGAACGAATGCTGGTCCGCCGGGTTGCGGCCCTTCTCGCCATAAGCCACGGCAGTCATGGTCGGCACGCCGACTTCTTGCAGGCGCTGGATAGCCTTCCATTCCTGGCCGGCACCGAGCACCGGCAGCTTGGCGGTGAGCAGGTTCTTGAAGATCTCGCCCCAGCCAATGCCACGGTGGATCTTTACGAAAAAGCCACTGCCATTGACTTCGGTACGCAGGGTCCGGCGCGCTTCAAGTTCGCGGTATACCTCGCCCTGGAGGTTCTCGACTTCGGCGAACGGGTCGCGTCCGGCCCAGAGGCTCTTGAACGGTTCAGCCAGCATCAACTTCATTAAGCGTGCTCCGCCAGAATCACATCGGCCGCGTGCTGCGGCATGCTGTAGAGGTCGGCCGTCTCGGCGAAGGCCAGACCATTGCGGCTCCAGGCCGCCCGTGCTTGAGCGTCGCTCAACATACCGGTCAGGTACTGGGTCAACTGCGCCTGATCGAAAGGCTCGTCCAGCACCAGACCGGCGTCGGCCTCGGCGATGTAATGGGCGTAACCACACACCGCACTCACCAGCACCGGCAACCCGGCCACCAGGGCTTCGAGCAACACAGTCCCAGTGTTTTCGTTGTACGCCGGGTGAATCAACAGATCGGCGCCGAGCAGAAAACGCGGGATGTCACTGCGGCCTTTAAGGAACGTCACGTTATCGCCGAGCCCCAGTGTGGCGCTCTGCATCTGGAATAATTTGGGGTCGTCCTGGCCAATTACAAACAGCCGGGTGCGTTTCTTCAGATCGGCGGGCAATGCGGCCAGCGCCTTGAGGCTGCGATCCACGCCCTTGGTCTTGAACCCGGAGCCGATTTGCACCAGCAGCAGCTCATCGTCTTTGAGGTTGAATTCGCGACGGAAGTCGGCACGGATCCCGGCGGCATTGGCTGGCGCACGACGGTCCTGGGAAATGCCCGGCGGCAGCAAATGGAAGCGCTCAAGCGGTGTGTCGTAATGCTTGATGAACAGTGGCTGCTGGACTTCGGAAATCATCAGCACTTCGGTCTTGGCATCCTTGGCGAACACGGCGCGCTCGTACTCGGCGAAGTGTCGGTAGCGGCCCCAACGACGGTACAGCGAGTTGCGCAGGTTCTGTGCCTTGTCTTCGAAGCAGCCATCGGCGGCGTAGTAGACGTCCAGACCCGGCATTTTGTTGAAGCCGATCAGCCGATCCACAGGACGCTTGGCCAGGTCCGCTTCCATCCATTCGCTGAGTTTCTCGTTGCGTCGATGATTGAAGAACGCCTTGACCGGCGCCACCAACACTTCGAAACCCGGCGGAATGTCGCCCTCCCAGATCAGCGTGTAGACCCGAATCTGATGGCCGCGCTGCTGACATTCCAAAGCGATGCGCATGAAGTCGCGCTGCAAGCCCCCGAATGGAAAGTACTTGTACAAGACGAATGCCAATTGCATCAGCGCAGCTCCTCAGCCAGTAACAACGTGCTCAGTCGGGTCGCGACACGCTCGGGATTCAGACGCGTGAAGCACAGTGGCCACTCGCGTTTAAGGTCAAACTGACGGGCATCTTCGGCCGTCGGTTGATACGTACATTTCTTTTGCATGCACGGCGCGCAGGGGAAATCACTGGCCATGTGAATCTGCGATTTACCGTAGGCGCCGGTCAGGCCCGGGTTGGTCGGGCCGAACAGCGACAACGTCGGCACGTCCAGCGCCGCGGCGAGGTGACCGAGACCGGTGTCCACCGCGACGCAGGCTTGCGCGCCAGCCAGCACTTTGCCGACACCCGCCAGATTCAGTTTGGGCAGCACTTCGACGTGCCTCATGTCTTTGGCGATGCGCTCGGCCCGGGCTTTCTCGATCGGATTACCCCACGGCAGCTTCACCGCGACACCGAGATAGCCGACGCGCTCGGCCAACTCGCGCCAGTAGGCTTCAGGCCAGTGTTTGGTGTCCCACGTGGTGCCGTGCAGGAACACCACGTAAGGATTCTTGCGCGGCAATTCCACCAGTCGCTCGACGTTCAGGCCGTAATCGCCCAAGCCTTTTGGCAGGTCGTAACCCAGGGCCACGGCGAACAGCTGACGCACTCGCTCCACCGCGTGCTGCCCACGGGCCACGGCCAGACGCCGGGAATAGAAGCGTGCGGCAATCGGCTCGCGGGCCGAGTTTTTATCCAGCCCGGCCACCGGGGCTTTGGCGTATCGGGTCAGCAAGGCACTTTTGAGCAGGCCCTGGGCATCGATCACCAAATCATATTTGTTGGCGCGAACGCTTTGCTTGAAGCGCTTCCACTCGCCACTCTTGATGGTCTGCCAGATGTTTTTGCGCCAGCGACGGATCGCCACCGGAATCACCTTGCCCACGGCCGGGTGCCAGGTCGGGATTTCGGCGAAACCCTCTTCCACCACCCAGTCGAACTGGATGCCGGGGATCGCCCGTGCCGCGTCGGTCAGCGCCGGCAACGCGTGAATCACGTCACCCAGCGAAGAAGTCTTGATCAGCAATACCCGCAAACTATTTGACCTCGACCACAGTGCCTTGCAAACGCTGCAAGGCTTCGTTCACCGCTTGCGGCATGAGCTGGCGCAGGCAGTTGTAATGGCCGAAACGGCACGTGCGATCGAAGCAGGGGCTGCATTCGATGCCCAGGCGCACGATCTCGACGTGCTCGGCCAATGGCGGCGTGAAACCCGGCGACGTCGAGCCGTAAACCGCCACCAACGGGCGATTCAGCGCAGCGGCGACGTGCATCAGGCCGGAGTCGTTGGACACCACCGCGTCGGCGCAGGACATCAGGTCAATGGCTTCGGCCAGGGAGGTGCCACCGCTGAGGTTCACCGACTCTTCACGCAGCCCGGGAATCAGCCGCGAGCGGATGTCTTCGCCGACGGCGTGATCGTTTTTCGAACCGAACAACCAGACTTGCCAGCCTTCGCGGATCTTCGCTTCGGCAACCTTGGCATAGTGCTCGGACGGCCAGCGCTTGGCCTCGCCAAACTCGGCACCGGGGCACAGCACCAACACCGGGCGGTCGAGCGCCAGGCCGAACTTGGCCATTGCCGCTTCGCGAGTGACCGGGTCAATCTGCAGGCTCGGCCGTGGATAAGGTGTCGGCAGCTCGGCACCCGGCTCGTAAGCCAGGGCCATGAAGCGTTCGATCATCAGCGGGTAACGTTCTTTATCCAGCGTGCGCACGTCATTGAGCAGGCCGTAGCGCAATTCGCCACGCCAGCCGGTGCGTTTCGGGATGCCGGCGAAGAACGGCACCAATGCCGACTTCAGGGAATTGGGCAGCAGGATCGCCTGGTCGTACTGGCCGGCCAGGGATTTGCCGATGCGCCGACGCGTCGCCAGCTCCAAAGCACCGTGACCGAGCGGAAAGCTCAAGGCCTGGCGTACTTCGGGCATGCGCTCAAGAATCGGCCGGCTCCACTCGGGGGCCAGCACGTCGATTTCGCATTGCGGGTGGCGCTGTTTGAGACACTGAAACAGTGTCTGCGCCATCACCATGTCACCGACCCAACTGGGCCCAACGATCAGAATTTTCATGTGGTTTCCATAAACGAGCCGGGGAGGCATACGCCTCCCCGCCTCGAGAATCACTGCGGGAGCACGGCTGCTTGCGATGGGTCATCACCTTCAACATTATTGTCGACTGTCATTCCGCTATCGCGAGCAGGCTCGCTCCCACATTGGGATTTGGTGTACATCGATCTGCGAAACACTGCAGATCTACTGTGGGAGCGGGCTTGCTCGCGAAGGCGGAGTATCAGTCGCCATCATTGTTGAATTTAATGGCCCCTTCGCGAGCAAGCCCGCTCCCACATTTGAATCTTGTCGCTTCAACTTGCGTGTTTCAGCTTAGCCCCAGCTCGCGCCAGATCCGCACTACCTGCCGTCGTTCGTCCACGAACTGGTCACCCGGTATCACCCCGGCGTCCTTCTGCAAGGCCTGCCGGTGAGCGGCTGAACGGTAGGCTTTATAGGCCTCGCGCAACAGGCTGGCGTCTTCGGCGGGCATCAGCCCTTCCTCCTCCAGCCCTTCCAGAATGCGGATATTGTCCGTCCAGCGCAGCAAGGGCGGATGCGATTCGGACCACGCCAGGGCCGCGTATTGCACCATAAATTCAATATCGACGATACCTCCGGCGTCCTGCTTGAGATCGAACGGCGCCGTGGCCTCGAAGGCATTTGCTCCGGTACCCGCCGCGGTGCTCTTGCTGCCAAGGTTATCGCGCATTTTGGCGCGCATCTCGCTGACCTCCTGGCGCAAGGTCGCCAGGTCCCGCGGCTTGCCCAATACCGCCGCGCGGACTTTCTCGAACGCCTGGCCGACGTCCGGGCTGCCCACCAGTACCCGCGCCCGCACCAGTGCCTGATGCTCCCAGGTCCAGGCTTCATTTTCCTGATACCGGGCAAACGCTCCGAGCGAACTCACCAGCAACCCCGACGCGCCGGACGGTCGCAGACGCATGTCCACTTCATATAGCTGACCGGAGTTGGTCTGGGCCGTGAGCAAGTGAATGATCCGCTGCCCCAGCCGAGTAAAGAATTGCGCGCCGTCGATAGGCTTCGGCCCGTCGGTTTCCGCCTGCGGGTCGCCATCGTGGATGAACACCAGGTCCAGGTCCGAACCATGCCCCAATTCCAGACCGCCGACTTTCCCATAACCGACAATGATGAAGCCGGGATCGCACAACGTACCGTCGGTACGCTGCGGCGTACCGTATTTGGCCACGGTCTGGCGCCAGGCCAAGGCCAGCACTTGTTCCAGGATCGCTTCGGCGAGCCAGGTCAGGTAATCACTGACCTTCATCAACGGCAGGCTGCCGGCGATTTCCGAAGCGGCGACACGCAAGCGGTGCGCCAATTTGAAATGTCGCAGGGCTTCCATTTGCTGCTCGAGGTCGTCCTCGGGAATCCGCGTCAAACGCTCGCGCAACTCGGCGGCCAGTTCCGGCGCCAGTGGCGGCTTGAACAGCCGACCTTCGTTGAGCAATTCGTCGAGCAGCAGCGGAAAGCGGGTGATCTGTTCGGCAATCCACGGGCTCGCGGCGCACAAGGTCAACAAGCGTCGCAGCGCGCCGGGGTTTTCGGTCAGCAACACCAGATACGCGGAACGACGGGCCACGGCTTCCACCAGCGGCAATACTCTTTCGAGCACCAGATCCGGATTGGCGTGTTCCACGGCCTGAGCCAGCAACCGCGGAATAAAGGCATCGAGGCGCTCGCGCCCCAAGCGCTGCATCGCGCGCAATTGCGGACTGCTGCGCAAACCGGCCAACGCTTTCAGGGCTTTGGTGGCATCAGCGAAACCGCCCTCTTCCAACTGACGGCAAGCGGCCTCTTCATCCTGAGCCTCTTCCCACAGCGGCAGCCATTCGCCGCCGACCACCACTTCGCTTTCGGTGCCTTCCTCTTCGTCGGGATCGGCAATCACCTGCCCGAAGTGCCAGGCCACGCGACCGCGCCAATACATCAGCTGTTCGTGGAAAGCGGTCCAATCGGCGAAGCCCAACATAAAGGCAATGCGCGCCTGATCCTGAGCGCCGTCCGGCAGCATCTGGGTCTGGCGGTCGGCAATCGCCTGGATCGCGTGCTCGGTGTACCGCAGGAATTCGTAGCCTTCGCGCAGTTCGCTGATCACCGCAGGCGGCAGGTAACCCTGACCTTCCAGCGTACTCAGTACTTTTAATAGAGGACGCTGCTGCAAGCTCAGGTCGCGGCCACCGTGGATCAGCTGGAATGCCTGGGCGATAAATTCGACTTCACGAATGCCACCGGAGCCGAGTTTGATGTTGTCGGCCATGCCCTTGCGCCGGACTTCCTGCTGAATCAGCTGCTTCATGGTGCGCAGCGCTTCGATGGCCGAGAAGTCGAGGTAACGCCGGTAAACGAACGGTCGTAGCATGTCTTGCAATTGCGCGCCGGCCACTTGATCGCCGGCCACCACCCGCGACTTGATCATCGCGTAGCGTTCCCAGTCACGGCCCTGATCCTGGTAATACTGCTCCAGCGCATTGAAGCTCAGCACCAATGCGCCGGCCGAACCGTAAGGCCGCAGGCGCATGTCGACGCGGAATACAAAACCGTCGACGGTCATCGGGTCCAGGGCCTTGATCAGGCGCTGGCCGAGACGAATGAAAAATTCCTGATTATCCAGCGAGCGTTTGACCCCGACGGTTTCGCCACCTTCGGGATAGGCGAAGATCAGGTCGATGTCCGACGACAGGTTGAGCTCCACCGCGCCGAGCTTGCCCATGCCGAGAATGACCATTTGCTGCGGCTCGCCGCTGCGCCGGCCAGTCGGCACGCCGAACTGCTGACAATGCCGCGAGTACAACCACTGATAGGCCTGATCGATGCTGGCATCGGCCATGTCCGAGAGGTCGCGGCAGGTCTGGATCAGATCGCACTGACGCGTCAGGTCGCGCCAAATGATCCGCACTTGATGACGGGTACGTTGACGTCGCAGGGCGCGACCGAGCTCATCGTCGGTTTCCGCTGCATTCACCGCTGCCGCAATTTGTGCACACAGCTCGCCGGGCGCGAAATTTCGGTCCAGCTCACCGGACTGCACCAGCTCCAGCAACATCAATGGGTCACGGACACTTTGTTCAATCACGAAGTCGCTGGCAGCGGTGACGCGGGCAAATTGTGCCCAGCGTTCAGGCGTCCAGGCGGCCAGGCCATGGTCGTCGTCGAGGCCGGCGACGGCCGTGCGGAACGACTGTTCGGCGCGGGTGACAAATGGCAGGAGGATGCCAGGCAGTTCGGCAAGCGAAGGGAGGCTCATGGTCTATCCTTGATCGGCGTGTAGAGGGCTGCATGTAGTGATTCGCGAGAATGCACTACGTGATCGACTGTCGAACAAAGGTTAGAAATAGCTGAAATTTCTTTTTTTTTGGCAGACAGCATCAAGCTTTCACCTTTTCTGGTTGGCAAAAGACCAACCTTAACGATTATTCTCACAACGCAGCTGGAGGCCACAAGCCGCTCATCTGTAGTTTTACTACTCGTATATACATCCGAAAGGCTGAAATGCCCGATGATTTGTAGTAAAACTACACGCCGCCGGAACAACCTCTCGGCAATCCAAGAATTTATATCGTCTGCCCACAAGGCCAGTCGCAAACTCAGGCAACCGATTCTGGAAGCCTTTCCGCCCTGGAGCAAGCCATGCAAGACCTCGATCCCGTCGAAACCCAGGAATGGTTGGACGCCCTGGAATCGGTTCTCGACAAAGAAGGCGAAGACCGCGCTCACTATCTGATGACCCGTATGGGCGAACTCGCAACCCGTAGCGGTTCGCAATTGCCTTACGCCATCACCACGCCATACCGCAACACGATCCCCGTTACCCACGAAGCACGCATGCCTGGCGACCTGTTCATGGAACGCCGCATTCGCTCGCTGGTACGCTGGAACGCGATGGCCATGGTGATGCGTACGAACCTGAAAGATTCTGACCTGGGCGGTCACATCTCCAGCTTCGCCTCCAGCGCTACCCTGTATGACATCGGCTTCAACTACTTCTTCCAGGCCCCGACCGACGAACACGGCGGCGACCTGATCTACTTCCAGGGCCACACCTCGCCAGGCGTTTACGCCCGTGCGTTCATGGAAGGCCGCATCACCGAAGACCAGATGAACAACTTCCGTCAGGAAGTCGATGGTCAAGGCCTGTCGTCCTATCCGCACCCGTGGCTGATGCCTGATTTCTGGCAGTTCCCGACCGTATCCATGGGTCTGGGCCCGATCCAGGCGATCTACCAGGCGCGCTTCATGAAGTACCTGGAAGCCCGTGGCTTCATCCCTGAAGGCAAGCAAAAAGTCTGGTGCTTCCTGGGCGACGGCGAGTGCGACGAGCCGGAATCCCTGGGCGCGATCTCGCTGGCTGGCCGCGAGAAGCTCGACAACCTGATCTTCGTTATCAACTGTAACCTGCAGCGCCTTGATGGCCCGGTTCGTGGCAACGGCAAGATCATCCAGGAACTCGAAGGCGTGTTCCGCGGTGCTCAGTGGAACGTGACCAAAGTCATCTGGGGCCGTTTCTGGGACCCACTGTTGGCCAAAGACGTCGACGGTATCCTGCAACGTCGCATGGACGAAGTCATCGACGGCGAGTACCAGAACTACAAAGCCAAAGACGGCGCGTTCGTGCGTGAACACTTCTTCAACTCGCCAGAACTCAAGGCGATGGTTGAAGACTTGTCCGACGACGAGATCTGGAAACTCAACCGTGGCGGCCACGACCCGTACAAGGTCTACGCGGCGTACCACGAAGCGGTCAACCACAAAGAACAACCGACCGTCATCCTCGCCAAGACCATCAAAGGTTATGGCACCGGTGCCGGCGAAGCGAAGAACACTGCGCACAACACCAAGAAAGTTGATGTTGAAAGCCTGAAGCTGTTCCGCGATCGTTTCGACATTCCGGTCAAAGACGAAGAGCTGGAAAACCTGCCGTTCTTCAAGCCAGAGCCAAACAGCGCCGAAGCCCGTTACCTGAGCGAGCGCCGCACTGCACTGGGCGGTTTCGTGCCACAGCGCCGTGCCAAAAGCTTCGACATCCCGACGCCACCACTCGATACTCTCAAGGCAATCCTGGACGGCTCGGGCGACCGTGAAATTTCCACCACCATGGCGTTCGTGCGGATCCTCGCGCAGCTGGTCAAGGACAAGGAAATCGGTTCGCGCATCGTTCCGATCATCCCGGACGAAGCCCGTACCTTCGGTATGGAAGGCATGTTCCGTCAGTTGGGCATCTACTCCTCCGTCGGCCAGCTCTACGAGCCAGTCGATAAAGACCAGGTGATGTTCTACAAGGAAGACAAGAAGGGCCAGATCCTCGAAGAAGGCATCAACGAAGCGGGCGCCATGAGCTCCTTCATCGCTGCCGGTACTTCGTACTCCAGCCACAACCAGCCAATGCTGCCGTTCTACATCTTCTACTCGATGTTCGGCTTCCAGCGTATCGGCGACCTCGCCTGGGCCGCTGGCGACAGCCGCACCCGTGGCTTCCTGATCGGCGGCACCGCCGGCCGGACCACGCTGAACGGCGAAGGCCTGCAACACGAAGACGGTCACAGCCACATCCTGGCTGCCACCATCCCGAACTGCCGCACCTTTGATCCAACCTACGGCTACGAGCTGGCGGTGATCATTCAGGACGGCATGAAGAAGATGACCGAAGAGCAGCAGGACGTTTTCTACTACATCACCGTGATGAACGAGTCCTACCAGCAGCCAGCCATGCCGGCCGGTGTCGAGGAAGGCATCATCAAGGGCATGTACCTGCTCGAGGAAGACACCCGCGAAGCGGCGCACCACGTTCAGCTGATGGGCTCCGGCACCATCCTGCGCGAAGTTCGCGAAGCGGCGAAAATCCTGCGTGAACAGTTCAACGTCGGCGCTGACGTGTGGAGCGTTACCAGCTTCAACGAACTGCGTCGCGACGGCCTGGCCGTAGAGCGCAGCAACCGTCTGCACCCGGGCCAGAAGCCTAAACTGAGCTATGTCGAAGAGTGCCTGAACGGCCGTCAAGGTCCGGTCATCGCGTCTACCGACTACATGAAGCTGTTCGCTGAGCAAATTCGTCAGTGGGTCCCGTCCAAGGAATTCAAAGTCCTGGGCACCGACGGTTTCGGCCGCAGTGACAGCCGTAAGAAGCTGCGTCACTTCTTCGAAGTCGACCGTCATTTCGTGGTGTTGGCAGCCCTGGAAGCCTTGGCTGACCGTGGTGATATCGAGCCTAAAGTGGTGGCTGAAGCCATCGCCAAGTTCGGGATCAACCCGGAAAAACGCAACCCACTGGACTGCTGAGGAGACACTCTGTGAGCGAACTCATTCGCGTACCTGACATCGGCAGCGGTGAAGGTGAAGTAATCGAACTATTTGTGAAGGTCGGCGACCGTGTGGAAGCGGACCAGAGCATCCTGACGCTTGAGTCGGACAAGGCGAGCATGGAAATTCCTGCGCCCAAGGCCGGCATCGTCAAAAGCATCAAAGTGAAGCTGGGCGATCGCCTGAAAGAAGGCGACGAACTGCTGGAGCTGGAAGTCGAAGGTGCCGCTGCTGCGGCCCCTGCGGCGGCGGCGGCTGCGCCGACTGCCAAGGCTGAAGCGAAACCGGCTGCTGCTCCTGCTCCGGCAGCCGCTGCACCGGCCGCAGCTCCGGCTGCCGCCAGCGTCCAGCAAGTGCACGTGCCGGACATCGGTTCGTCGGGCAAGGCCCAGATCATCGAGATCCAGGTCAAGGTCGGCGACACCGTCGCGGCTGATCAGTCGCTGATCACTCTGGAATCCGACAAGGCCAGCATGGAAATCCCATCGCCTGCCGCTGGCGTGGTCAAGAGCATCAGCGTCAAGCTCAACGACGAAGTCGGCACTGGCGACCTGATTCTGGACCTGGAAGTGGCGGGTGCTGCGGCCCCTGCTGCTGCCGCGCCAGCCCAGGCTGCTGCGCCTGCTCCGGCCGCCGCTGCTGCTCCAGCTGCCGCGCCTGCTGCACCGGTTGCCGACAGCGTTCAGGACATTCATGTCCCGGACATCGGCTCTTCGGGCAAGGCCAAGATCATCGAAGTCCTGGTCAAGGCCGGCGACACCGTTGAAGCCGACCAGTCGCTGATCACCCTGGAATCCGACAAGGCGAGCATGGAAATCCCATCGCCTGCCGCTGGCGTGGTGGAAAGCATTTCCGTCAAGCTGGATGACGAAGTCGGTACCGGCGACCTGATCCTGAAGCTGAAAGTCAAAGGCGCTGCGCCTGCTGCTGCACCGGCGACCGCCGCTGCTGCACCAGCACCTGCGGCGGCCAAGGCTGAAGCTGCTCCGGCAGCCGCCGCCCCGGCACCGGTCGCACCGGCTGCTGCACCGGCCAAGCCGGGCGCCAAGGTTCACGCGGGCCCGGCAGTACGCCAACTGGCTCGTGAGTTCGGCGTCGAGCTGAACGCTGTCGGCGCCAGTGGTCCGCACGGTCGCATCCTGAAAGAAGACGTGCAGGTTTACGTCAAGGCCATGATGCAGAAGGCCAAGGAAGCACCGGCCGCCGCTGCTGGCGCAACCGGCGGCGCGGGCATCCCGCCGATTCCGGTCGTGGACTTCAGCCGCTTCGGTGAGACCGAAGAAGTGCCGATGACCCGCCTGATGCAAATCGGCGCGTCGAGCCTGCACCGCAGCTGGCTGAACATTCCGCACGTGACTCAGTTCGATTCGGCTGATATCACCGACCTGGAAGCGTTCCGTATCGCTCAGAAAGCCGTTGCAGAGAAGGCTGGCGTCAAACTGACCATCCTGCCGCTGCTGCTCAAATCCTGCGCGCACCTGCTCAAGGAACTGCCGGACTTCAACAGTTCGCTGGCACCAAGCGGCAAAGCGATCATCCGCAAGAAGTACGTGAACATCGGCTTCGCCGTCGACACCCCTGAAGGCCTGCTGGTACCGGTCATCAAGAACGTCGATCAGAAGAGTCTGTTGCAACTGGCAGCCGAAGCCGCTGTGCTGGCCGCCAAAGCCCGCGACAAAAAGCTCACCGCTGACGACATGCAAGGCGCCTGCTTCACCATTTCCAGCCTCGGCCACATTGGCGGCACCGGCTTCACGCCGATCGTCAACGCGCCGGAAGTGGCGATCCTCGGTGTTTCCAAGGCAACCATCCAGCCAGTCTGGGACGGCAAAGCCTTCCAGCCGAAACTGATGCTGCCACTGTCGCTGTCCTACGATCACCGTGTGATCAACGGCGCCGCTGCTGCACGCTTCACCAAGCGTCTGAGCGACCTGCTGGCGGACATCCGCACCATCCTGCTGTAACACCGACCGGCCCTCCTTCACCGGAGGGCCCGTCGCGTTCCACGTTTTCCGAGCGCCACGCTCGTACCTCAACCCCGCCAGTTTGGCGGGGCTTTTTTTGCCTGGAAGAAAGTCACCCGACGCCCTTTTCCTACATTCGCGGCTTACGTCGCCCACAACTCCAGTCCACTTCTGCTCGATATTTCTTGCCAACCAATAACTAAGCTTAGTTCAACTAATTATCGTTAAACCTTCATCTGCCAATTTTGCTTAACTAGTATTAATTCGAATGGATTCGAACATGTTCAAACCGACTGTCGGCCCTATTATGGGCCACACAACAACTAACCACGCACGCATCTTCTTGCGTGGCGAACTTCAAAACAATGCACCGGTATTTGCAGGCATTCGTTATCGCCGGCTCGGCGAAGAGCGATGGTCCCGAGGTGTATTTGCAAAGCTAACGATCTTGCATGATATGTCCGATGTCATCGCACTCAACGATCTTGCCGCCGATACCGAGTACGAATACCAGGCGGGCTGGTTCAGCCCCATGAGCCCGGTGCACACCGTGGAAACGGTTCAGGAATTGCCGCTGCAATGGCCGCGGGGTATCTACCGATTCCGCACACAGTCCAGCAAAGCCACGATTCCACGGGCCTATATCGTCGGTTCATGTCGTTACCTGCGCATGACCGCTGGCATCCCGTCTGCGCCGCATCTGGGGGACCGGATTTTCGCCTCGATCACGAATCTGGCGCAGCAGGCCGAGCCGCCCATCAGCGCCATGCTGATGACCGGCGATCAAATCTATGTCGATGACCTGAACGTTATCGCTCCCGACCGGGAATACAAGGCAATACTCAGTAAGTACCGCGCCGCTTTTTCCCAACCCAACATTGCAAAGTTAATGTCCGGCGTGCCGACTTACATGATCCTCGACGATCACGAAATAGAAGACAACTGGCCCGTCAACGAAAGTAAAGCCGATGCCTACTTATACAAAAACGCCATCGCGGCGTATGAGTTGTATCAAGCCAGTCATAGCCCGGCGCATGAACTTCTCGCCAGCGGGCAAATAAATAGAAAACTGGAACATTATTGGTATCAATTCGCCGAAGGCGATATTGAATGGTTTGTCACTGACAGTCGAACCCGACGCAACCTGTCGGGCAATGATCGACGCATCCTCGACGAAGAGCAGGAACAGGCCTTATGCAAATGGTTGATTCACAGCCCGGCCAGGGTCAAATTCGTGGTCACCAGCGTGATGTTCTACCCCGACCGCAAAGCCCATGGCGACGACGCGTGGAAGGCCTTTCCCGAACAGCGTCTGCGGCTGCTAGAGACCATTCGCACACACCGCATCAAGAACGTTTTCTTCGTTTCCGGCGATGTCCATGGCTCCCTGACCAGTCGCCTGACCCACAGCGAGGACCCGGACTTCGAGGTTCACACCATCGTTTCTTCACCGCTGTGCAACAGCAAGCTACTGCCGTACGCCAAGGCATCCACCTTCATCCTCGATCACCCGTTGGCGCGAACAGCCGCTGGCGACTATCAGCATGGACTGACCAGCCAGGTGGTCAGCCAGGACAATTTCGCTCATTTGATTGTCGATGCCGAACAGGTTCGCGTCAGTTATCACAATCGGGACGGCAACTTTTTGCAGTCGACCAACATTAAATTGCGTTAATGCCACAACACTTGTGGGAGCGGGCTTGCTCGCGAAAGCGCCGGGGCGGACAACATCGATATTGATTGACCCACCGTTTTCGTCGGAACGCCGCCCGGACCAAGCCCGCTCCCACAGGTTGTAATCCTTTAGCTGAGCCTATTTTTGTGCTTGAAAACATTACTTTTTGGCCCTCGACTGGAGAAATCCTCCCTCCTGCCGACATATTCTTATAGCACTTGGCCTTCATGTCTCTTGTCAGTCAGTGTCGCAATGATGCAACCTTGCCGCAGGTCACAGTAAAAAGGGCGAGAGCCCGGCGCGTTCAGCCTATTCGAAGCGAGTTTCCCTCCATATGAAGAGCCAACCCGATGCCGCCAGCCGTATGGTGGCCGAGGTAGTGACGCAGTTGCCTGTGCCCTCGCGGCTTGGCATGCTGCGTTTCGAACGGCTGAATGAAGCGAGCTGGGCGCTGCTGTTTCTCGATCCCAATTGCGAACGACAGTTCGGCCTGCCGGCGGTGGAGCTCTGCGCTCTGGTCGGCTCGCCCTACGCCAGCCTGATGGAACCCGAAGCGCGTTATCAGCTGCATGACGCGGTTCAGCAGCAACTCACCCAAGCCCCGCATTACCTGATCCGCTACACCCTGCACACCGCCGCAGGCGCCTTGAACCTGCTGGAACTGGGCGAAGCCTACAAACAACACAATCGACACCTGCTGCGCGGCTACCTGCTGGTGGTCGACGGCCTGTTCGAGGGCGAGCAACTGCTGCCGTCCCTGGACCTCGAAACCCAGAACTCTCGCCTGCAAATCGCCCTGGAACTCAATCAGCGCGCCCAGCAGGAACAGCTTCTGCACCTGGACCGGGTGCGCGCCCAGCAAGACTTGATCCTGCTGCTGACCCGCCAGCGCTATAGCAGCAACAACTCCCTGAAAGAAGCCGCCGAACTGATCACTCGCAGTGCCTGTGACATTTACGAAATCGACTGCGCCAGCCTGTGGAACCTCGAAGGTTCACAGCTCGTGCCGATTTCGGCCTATCACCGCGCCAGCCAGGAATACCTGCTGCCGGAGCCGATTGACGTCAGTCTCTTCCCTGATTACCTGGACGCCTTGCACACCGGCCGCGCCATCGACGCCCACAACGCCATGTGCGACCCGCGCACCCGGGAAATGGCCGAACACCTGCGCTCGCGTGATGTGAACGCCATGCTCGACGCCAGCATCCGCGTCGACGGCCAAGTGGTCGGCGTACTTTGCCTGGAACAGACCGGTATGACCCGCGCCTGGCAATCGGACGAAATTGCTTTCGCCGGCGAGTTGGCGGATCAGTTTGCCCAAGTCATCAACAACCACAACCGCCGCACCGCCACCAGCGCCCTGCACCTGTTCCAGCGTGCGGTCGAGCAAAGCGCCAACGCCTTTTTGCTGGTCAATTGCGACGGTGTGGTGGAATACGTCAACCCGAGCTTCACGGCGATCACCCAGTACACCACCGAAGAAGTCCACGGCCAGCGGCTGTCGGAACTGCCGGCCCTGGAAAACCTCAGCGAGCTGCTGTTCGACGCGCCCTCGGCGCTGGCCAAGAGCAACAGCTGGCAGGGTGAGTTCAAAAGCCGCCGTAAAAACCTCGAACCCTACTGGGGCCAGTTGTCGATTTCCAAGGTTTACGGCGACAACCGCGAGCTGACGCATTACATCGGCATCTACGAAGACATCACCCAGACCAAGCTCGCCCAGCAGCGCATCGAGCGTCTGGCTTACACCGATAATCTGACCAACCTCGGCAACCGCCCGGCCTTCATCCGCAACCTCGATGAACGTTTCGCCCGAGACAGCGATACCCCCATCAGCTTGTTGCTGGTGGACATCGACAACTTCAAGCGGATCAACGACAGCCTCGGCCACCAGACCGGCGACAAACTGTTGATCAGCCTGGCCCGACGCCTGCGCAACAGCCTGAGCCCGAGCGGCAGTCTGGCGCGGTTCGCCAGTAATGAATTCGCCGTGCTGCTGGACGACACCGACCTGCGGGCGGGCCAACAAATTGCCAATCAATTGCTGGCGACCCTCGACAAACCGATGTTCGTCGACAACCAGCTGATCAGCGTCACCGGCTCCGTAGGCCTGGCCTGCGCGCCGTTGCACGGTCGCGATCCACAAACCCTGATGCGCAACGCAGGTCTGGCGCTGCACAAGGCCAAAGCCAACGGGAAACATCAGGTTCAGGTGTTCACCGAAGCGCTGAACGCCGAAGCCAGTTACAAGTTGTTCGTCGAAAACAACCTGCGCCGCGCCCTGACCCAGAACGAGCTGGACGTGTTCTACCAGCCCAAGCTCTGCCTGCGCAGCGGTCGCCTGTTGGGGATGGAAGCGCTGCTGCGCTGGAACCATCCGGAAAAAGGCATGATCCGCCCGGACCAGTTCATCAGCGTCGCCGAAGAAACCGGCCTGATCATTCCCATCGGCAAATGGGTCGCCCGCCAGGCGTGCCGCATGAGCAAAGACCTGACCGCCGCTGGCCTGGGCAATCTTCAGGTGGCGATCAACCTGTCGCCCAAGCAGTTCTCCGATCCGGACCTGGTGTCGTCCATCGCCAACATCCTCAAAGAAGAAGCGCTACCGGCAAACCTGCTGGAACTCGAACTCACCGAAGGCCTGCTGCTGGAAGCCACCGAAGACACCCACTTGCAGCTCGATCAGCTCAAGCGCCTGGGCCTGACCCTGGCCATGGATGACTTCGGCACCGGTTACTCGTCGCTCAGCTACCTGAAAAAATTCCCGATCGACATCATCAAGATCGATCGAAGCTTCATCCACGAAATCCCCGACAACCAGGACGACATGGAAATCACCTCCGCGGTGATCGCCATGGCCCACAACCTGAAACTCAAGGTCGTGGCTGAAGGCATCGAAACTGCCGAGCAGTTGGCTTTCCTGCGCCGTCACCGCTGCGACGTCGGCCAGGGTTACCTGTTCGACCGCCCGATCCCGGGCACCGAGCTGATCGAAAAGCTCAAGCGCTATCCGCGTGGCCCGCTATCTCTATAACACTGCAGTCAAAATGTGGGAGCGGGCTTGCTCGCGAAGGCGGTGTGACCGTCGACATCATTATTGCCTGACAC
>NZ_JAHBDP010000012.1:0-12572 GCF_019956495.1 Pseudomonas sp. BF-B-26
GCTCGCGAAGGCGGCGTGTCAGTCGACATCAATATTGACTGACATGGCCCCTTCGCGAGCAAGCCCGCTCCCACATTGGTTTCGGGTTGGTCCCGATCAATCGTCTGCGTTCGGATCGAGATCCGGAAACATCACTTCGGTATACCCGAACTTTCTGAAATCACTGATACGCGAGGGGTACAACCGGCCGATCAGGTGATCGCATTCATGCTGCACTACCCGCGCGTGGAAGCCTGACGCAATGCGCACAATCGGCTGCCCTTTGGGGTCGAAACCTTCGTACCGAATGTGCTGATAGCGGTCCACCGCGCCGCGCAGGCCGGGCACCGACAGACAGCCTTCGAAACCCTCTTCCAGCGTCGGGCTCAACGGCGTGATCAACGGGTTGATCAGAATCGTCTGCGGCACCGCTTCGGCGTCCGGATAGCGTTCGCTGTGCTCGAAACCGAAGATCACCAGTTGCAGGTCGACGCCGATCTGCGGCGCAGCCAGGCCAACGCCACCGACGCTCTCCATGGTCTGGAACATGTCGTCAATCAGTTGCCACAGCTCCGGGCTGTCGAACATGTCGGCAGGCACTGGCGGGGCAATGCGCAGCAGGCGTTCGTCGCCCATTTTCAGGATTTCACGGATCATTTGATGACTTCGTCAGTGGTCGGCTTGATCGAGTGGTCCCGACCCAGTCCCGACACATGTTGTTTGTGTTCGTGGCTGTGCTCGCCGGGGAATTTTTCGCCATCATCCTTGCCCTCGGTCGACATGTGCTCGATCACCGCATTCATCTCGGCGCCGAGCAACAGTACGGCGGCGGAAATGTAGAAGTACAGCAACAGCACGATGATCGCGCCGATACTGCCATACATGGCGTTGTAGTTGGCGAACATCTTGACGTACAGACCGAAGCCCAGCGACGCAATGATCCACACCACCACCGCCAGCACCGAGCCAGGGGTGATGAAGCGAAACTCTTGTTTGACGTCGGGCATGACGTAGTAAATCAGCGCCACCGCCATCATCAACAGAATCACCACCACCGGCCAGCGCACGATGGTCCAGAGGGTCACGATGAAGTCTTCGAGGCCGACTTGCGAAGCAATCCAGGCCATCACCTGCGGCCCGAGCACCATCAGCGCGGCGGCGATCAGTAGCATGCCGGCGATGCCGATGGTGTAGAAAATCGACAGTGGGAAACGCTTCCACGCCGGCCGGCCTTCGACCACGTCGTAGGCGGCGTTCATCGCGCTCATCATCAGCCGCACACCGGCGGACGCGGTCCACAGGGCAATCACGATACCGACCGACAGCAAGCCACCCTTGGATTGCTGGAGCTGGTCGATGACCGGGTTCACCTGCTCCAGCGCCTGGGGCGGCAGAACCAGTTCCGATTGCAGGCGCAGCCAGGAGAAGAAGTCCGGCAGGTGCAGGAAACCGATCAGGGCGATCAGGAACAGAATGAAGGGAAACAGCGAGAACAGCATTTGATAGGCCAACGCCGAGGCATAGGTCGACATCTCGTCGTCGACGAACTCGGTGATCGTGCGCACCATGACACGGTGCAGGCGCTGGCCTTTCATGTGTGGGAAAAACATTAGCGTCTCCTTTCGCCGCAAATTTGGTTGAAGTCGTGGCGACTCAGGGGCCGTTTTCTACATCAAAGTAGCGTACTTGGCGAGTTTGAAACAATTTCCTTGTGCAAGTTCAGGCCGACACAAAAACGGCCATCCGCGGATGGCCGTTTCTGTTGCTCATCAAAGGCCGGATCAGGCCTTGTCGATGCCTTTTTTAAGAGCATCCTTGGCTTTGCCGATCGCTTGCTGGGCTTCACCTTTCCTTTCCTGAGCGACGCCTTCAGAGCGCATTTTTTCGTTACCAGTGGCCTTGCCGACGCCTTGCTTGACGTTGCCGGCGGCTTCGTTGGCCATGCCTTTTACTTTATCGCCAGTGCTGCTCATGGTGTTTCTCCTGTGAACAATTCAACGGGGAAAGTGGTTACACAAGGTTGACCGGAGGCGTTTGTGCGGAGTTTCATTTATTTTCACGGCGACATTTCATCGTTCAGTGCAGGTTGGGCTTTATGTTTGCCGACCAACCCCCGAGAATGCGCAACGTATTCAGGCCATGGCGCTGAAGATCCAATCCCGTAGGAATGTTATGAAACTCGATAAAAAGCAGGCCATTGCCCGCAGAAACCAGGAACTTGGCGGTGCTGTGCTTGGCGTCAACAACTGCCATTTCACCGAATTGAACCGCAACCGCAACATCTGGTGGTTCGATATTCCGGTCGCGCGCCTGGCCGTTGGTCAGTACGAGTGGGTTCACCTGCTGATGCACACCCCGGAAACCGACGAACTGCTGCACCTGAAAGTGCCGACGGTGTTCCTGCGCGAGAAGCTCGAAGGCCTGGTGGTGCGCAACGAAGGCAAACGCAAAGCGGCCCTGAGCCTGGAACTGAGCGCCGACAAGGACTCATACCTCCAGGACATGCGCCCGGCGGGTACCAACGTCAATTTCGCGCAGTTCCGCCTGTAAAATCAAAAGCTTCGCGAGCAAGCCCGCTCCCACACTCGATCGCATTCCTTCTGGATGAACTCGATTAAATGTGGGAGCGGGCTTGCTCGCGAAGACGGCCTGACCGGCGCTGAAGATTTCCCTGACGACAACAAAAAGCCCCGCATCTGCGGTAATGCTGTTCACTTAAGCGCGGCGTCCACATTTGTGGCGAGGGGATTCATCCCCTCGCCACAAGGGCACTTCTGATATCGCATTAAACAAAAAGCCCCGCATCTGCAGGGCTTTTTGTTGGTTACGCGCTTACCTTCTTGACGCCGAGCTTCTTCAGCTCTTCGTCGCGCAACTCGCGGCGCAGGATCTTGCCGACATTGGTGGTCGGCAGCGCATCGCGGAATTCCACGGCTTTCGGCACTTTGTATCCGGTGACGTTGGCGCGCATGTGCTCCATCACCTGTTCCTTGGTCAGCGTCACGCCCGGTTTGGCGACGATGAAGATCTTGATCGCCTCGCCCGACTTCTCGTCCGGCACGCCGATGGCTGCGCATTGCAGCACGCCCGGCAGGGTCGCCAGCACGTCTTCCAGTTCGTTCGGGTACACGTTGAAACCGGAGACCAGGATCATGTCTTTCTTGCGATCGACGATGCGCATGTAACCGTCAGGCTGAATCAGCGCGATGTCACCGGTCTTCAACCAGCCTTCGCTGTCGAGGATTTCATCGGTGGCGTCCTGACGTTGCCAGTAGCCCTTCATCACTTGCGGACCTTTCACACACAGCTCGCCGATGTCGCCTAACGGCTGTTCAACGCCGGCATCGTCGATGACTTTGCACAGGGTCGACGGCACCGGAATACCAATGGTGCCGATCTGGATGTTCTGGATCGGATTGACGGTAGCCACCGGGCTGGTTTCGGTCATGCCGTAACCTTCGCAGATGGCGCAACCGGTGACCGCTTTCCAGCGCTCGGCGGCGGCCAGTTGCAGGGCCATGCCACCGGACAGGGTGACTTTCAGTGCAGAGAAATCCAGCTTGCGGAAGGCTTCGTTGTTGCACAGGGCGACAAACAGCGTATTGAGCCCGACGAAACCGCTGAACTTCCACTTCGACAGTTCCTTGACCATCGCCGTCAAATCGCGCGGGTTGCTGATCAGGATGTTGTGGTTGCCGATCAGCATCATCGCCATGCAATGAAAGGTGAAGGCATAGATGTGGTACAGCGGCAGCGGCGTGATCAGGATCTCGCAACCTTCATGGAGGTTGGAACCCATCAGCGCCTTGCACTGCAGCATGTTCGCCACCAGGTTGCGATGGGTCAGCATCGCGCCCTTGGCCACGCCCGTGGTGCCGCCGGTGTATTGCAGCACGGCAACGTCGCTGCTGGCCGGATTGGCTTCGGCGACTGGCTGGCCGTGGCCCTTGCTCAATACGTCGTTGAACTTGATGGCCTTGGGCAAGTGATACGCCGGGACCATCTTCTTCACGTACTTGATGACACTGTTGACCAGCAGGCGCTTGAGCGGCGGCAGCAGGTCGGCCACTTCGGTGACGATCACGTGCCTGACGCCGGTTTTCGGCACGACGAGCTGGGCCAGGTGCGCCATGTTGGCCAGGCAGACCAGGGCTTTGGCACCGGAGTCGTTGAATTGGTGTTCCATTTCCCGCGCGGTGTACAGCGGGTTGGTGTTGACCACGATCAGCCCGGCGCGGATGGCACCGAAGACGGCGACCGGGTACTGCAACACGTTAGGCAGCTGCACGGCGATTCGATCGCCCGGCTGCAAGTCGGTATGCTGTTGCAGGTAAGCGGCAAAGGCACCGGACAATTCGTACAGTTCACCGTAGGTGATTGTCTTGCCCAGGTTGCTGAATGCCGGTTTGTTGGCGAAGCGTTGGCAGGACTGCTTCAACACTGCCTGAATATTCGGATACTCGTCTGGATTGATGTCGGCAGCAATCCCGGCAGGGTACTTATCCTTCCAAAAGTCTTCGATCATGGAAGCCCACTCCTCAGCAACGCGAATTCATCACCGCATTTGATGCGATTATTATTGGTGTATGTTTTTTATTGGTGAATCTGGCTTTTATATAGGCCGAGAAGTCACAAAAGCGCGCCGAGAGTAGCAGCTTTGCCAAGGGCCGACTAGAGCCAAAAGTCGCCTCTACAGTCACTTTAATGACTCAAGAATAGAAGGCGGTCATTTTAGAGCAAAAACCCTATACAGTCTTGAAAGGCCCTGAATCCGGGGCTTTCGCCCCTTTAAAAGCATCACGGGCAAGCCATGCTCCTACAGGTTTGCGTCGCTCACCCTGCTTGTGAACAACACTGAACCCGTAGGAGCATGGCTTGCCCGCGATCCGCGCGAAGCGCGGCCATTCACCACTCAGGCGATATCACGCAGCTCCCGCCGCAAGATCTTGCCCACCGGCGTCATCGGCAACGACTCACGCAAGACAATGTGCTTGGGCACTTTGTACGCCGTGAAGTTTTCCTTGCAGTAGGCCTTCAGTTCTTCAAGGCTGACACCCGTTTCACGGGCCACCACAAACAGCTTCACCGCCTCCCCCGAACGCTCGTCCGGCACCCCGATCACCGCACAGTTGGCGACTTTCGGGTGAGCCATCACCACGTCTTCGATTTCGTTCGGGTACACGTTGAAACCCGAGACGATGATCATGTCTTTCTTGCGATCGACGATGCGCACAAAACCGTCCGGGTCGATCACCGCGATGTCGCCCGACTTGAACCAGCCTTCGGCATCCAGCACTTCGGCGGTGGCTTCGGGTTTCTGCCAGTAGCCCTTCATGATCTGCGGGCCCTTGATGCACAGTTCGCCGCGGTCACCCAGCGCCTGCTCGACACCTTCATCGTTGATGACTTTCAGCGTGGTGCCCGGCACCGGCAGGCCGACCGTGCCGAGGCGCGACTTGTCGCCGTACGGGTTGGTGCAGGCCACCGGCGAAGTTTCGGTCAGACCGTAACCTTCGGTGATGCGGCAACCGGTGAGTTCTTCCCAGCGCTCGGCCGTGGCCTTGACCAGCGCGGTGCCGCCGGAATTGGTGAGTTTGAGGCTGGAGAAATCCAGGGTCTTGAAATCCGGGTGGTCCATCAGCGCGACGAACAGGGTGTTGAGCCCCAGCAACGCCGAGAATCGCCAGTTCTTCAGCTCCTTGATGAAGCCCTTGATGTCTCGCGGATTGGTGATCAGCACGTTGTGGTTGCCCGAAACCATCATGCACATGCAATTCGCGGTGAACGCATAGATGTGGTACAGCGGCAGCGGCGCGACCATTACCTCTTGCCCTTCGCGCAACAGCGGCTGGCCGTCATTGCCGAACTGCTCCAGGCACGCCCGCACTTGCTGCATGTTGGCCACCAGGTTGCCGTGGGTCAGCATCGCGCCCTTGGCCAGGCCAGTAGTGCCGCCGGTGTATTGCAGCACGGCGATGTCGTCGAGCGCGATCTTCAGCGGCTTGATGCCCAGGCCCCGGCCCAGGTGCAGCGCGCTCTTGAAGGAAATGGCCTGCGGCAAGGCGTACGCCGGGACCATCTTCTTGACCTTGCTCACCATCGTATTGACCAGCCAGCCCTTGGCGGTGGGCATCAGGTCGCCCATCTTCGCTTCGATCAGGTACTGGATATCGGTGTCGGGCAGCACTTCCTGGACTTTCTGCCCGAACATGTTCAGGTACACCAGCGCCCGGGCACCGGAGTCCTTGAACTGATGACGCATCTCCCGCGCGGTGTACAGCGGGTTGGTGTTGACCACGATGAGCCCGGCGCGCAAGGCACCGAACACGGCAATCGGGTAATGCAGGACGTTGGGCATCTGCACCGCAATGCGATCCCCCGGCACCAGGTCGGTGTGGGCTTGCAGGTAACCGGCGAACGCAGCGCTGTAGCGTTCCAGTTCGGCGTAGGTCAGGGTGATACCCATGTTGCTGAATGCCGGGCGGTCAGCAAATTTCTTGCAGGAACGCTCGAACACCTCGATCACCGACTTGTAGGCCCCTTGATCGATGTCCAGGGGCACGCCGGCCGGGCGTTTGTCATTCCAGAAATCAGGTTGCATTGTTCTTGTCCTCTTTACCTGAACCTAACCGGGGCCGCTTTTCTGTCCTTCTTCACAATAGAGAGCGAAAAAGCGGGGCTCCACGGACACTAGCAGCTATGGCGAATCAGGCAAATATGCGCACGGTCGACATTGATCGTGTGAATCTTGCTGCCGTGGCGTGGCCTGATCAGACGGCACGCTTTGGATGCGCTATACAATGCAACGACGCCCATGCCACATGCAGCCCAATGCAAAGGAACCGCCATGATCCACGACACTTTCTGGTTGACCGCGAGCGACCGCAGCCGCCTCTTCGTCAACCAGTGGCTGCCCGCCACGCCTTTAAAAGCAGTGATCCTGCTGGCCCACGGGATGGCGGAACACAGTGGCCGCTACGCCCGTCTGGCGGAAAAATTCTGTGATCAGGGCTACGGCGTGTATGCGCCGGACCTGCGTGGACATGGCAAAACTGCCGAAAACGGGACGCTCGGCCATTTCGCCGACAATGACGGTTGGTGCAAGGTGGTCGGCGACCTGGCGAGCCTCAACCAGCACATCGGCCAACACCATCCGGGCGTGCCGATTGTGCTGCTCGGTCACAGCATGGGCAGCTACATCGCCCAGGCCTATCTGCTGCACCACAGCGCCAGCCTGCATGGGGCCGTTCTCAGCGGGTCGAACTTCCAACCGGTGGCGCTCTATCGCGCGGCGCGGCAGATTGCACGGCTGGAACGTTTGCGCCAGGGCCCGAAGGGTCGCAGCGCGCTGATCGAATGGCTGTCGTTCGGTTCGTTCAACAAGAAATTCAAACCGGCGCGCACGCGGTTCGACTGGCTCAGCCGCGACCCGGCAGAGGTCGACCTGTACGCCAACGACCCGCTCTGCGGCTTTCGCTGCACCAATCAGCTGTGGATCGATTTGCTCGGTGGGTTGCAGCAAATCAGCAAAGCGTCCAATCTCGCTCAGATTGATCCGGGCCTGCCGTTGCTGGTCATCGGTGGTGAATGTGATCCGGTGAGCGATGGCAAGCGTCTGAAAGATCTGGCCCATGCGCTGCGCGCTGCCGGCAGCCAGAGCCTGCAACTGACTATTTACCCGCAGGCACGGCATGAACTGTTCAACGAGAGCAATCGCGATGAAGTGATCAATGACGTGTTGAACTGGATCGCCCAGGCACTGAGCCACCGTCGGCCACCCAGATCGGAATAGTTTTTTTGAATTTATTTATTCGTGACAGGAATTGAAACAGATGACCCAGGTTACCAACACCCCTTACGAGGCCCTTGAAGTCGGCCAGACCGCCAGCTACAGCAAGACGGTCGAAGAGCGCGACATTCAGTTGTTCGCCGCGATGTCCGGCGATCACAACCCGGTGCACCTGGACGCTGAATTCGCCGCCGGCACCATGTTCAAGGAGCGCATTGCTCACGGCATGTTCAGCGGCGCGCTGATCAGCGCTGCCGTTGCCTGCGAGTTGCCTGGGCCGGGGACTATTTATATCGGTCAGCAAATGAGCTTTCAGAAGCCGGTGAAAATTGGCGACACACTGACCGTGCGTCTGGAGATCCTCGAGAAGCTGCCGAAGTTTCGTGTGCGGATTGCCACTCGCGTGTTTAACCAGCGCGATGAATTGGTAGTGGACGGCGAGGCGGAGATTCTGGCGCCGCGTAAGCAACAGACCGTGACGTTGCCGACGTTGCCGGCGATCAGTATCGGCTGATTGCCTGCCCACTTGTTACAGGCAGGGTGAACTCCTGTGGCGAGGGGGCTTGCCCCCGTTCGGCTGCGAAGCAGTCGTAAAATCTGCCACCGCGGTTAATCAGATCGAACGCGGCGCCTGATTCGGGGGCGCTGCGCCCCCCAACGGGGGCAAGCCCCCTCGCCACAGTGACCGCAGCGCCTCAACTATTGATGCCCCTCCTGCACCTGCACACTCGCCGTCATCCCCGAACTCAAATTCATCCCTTCCGGTAACTTATCAATCTTGATCCGTACCGGAATCCGCTGCGCCAGCCTCACCCAGTTGAACGTCGGCTCGACCTCTGCCAGCAACTGCCCGTCCGGCGTGGTATTGCGATCGGTAATCCCGCGACTGATGCTTTCCACATGCCCCTGCAACCCCTCCCCCGCACTCATCAACCAGACCTTCACCGGATCGCCAACACGAATCCGTGGCAGTTTGGTTTCCTCGAAATACGCCTGCACATAGAAAGTCGAATCGTCGATCAATGCCATCACCGATTGCCCGGCATTCACGTAGTTGCCTTCGGCCAAACGCAGATTGGTGATGTGGCCATTGCGCGGCGCATGGACCTGACTACGGGCGAGGTTGAGTTCCGCAACCTTGGCTTCGGCCTGGGCTTCACGCAGTTCGCCACGGGCGATGCCGGCGTTGATTTGCGCGTTCTCGCGCAGCTCGGCACTGATGGCCTGCGGACCGAGGGCCGCGCGGCGACTGGCTTCTTTCTCGCGCAGATTGAGTTGCTGCTGGCGGGTCTGCACCACCGCCTGGGCTTTCTCCAGCGCCGCTTCGAAACGTTCACGATCAATGCTCAGCAATAAATCGCCGGCCTTGACCTGCTGGTTATCAAAAGCCTTGAGCTCACGCACCCAACCCGAGACGTCCGGGGCGATCACCACCACGTCGGCGCGGATCCGCGCATCCCGAGTCCAGGGCGTGAGCATGTAGTACTGCCACAAATGGAAGCCGGCAAATATCGCCGCCGCCACCAGGCACAAGGTCACCGCGACACGTATCGGTGTTCGCATTTTCAACTCCTTATAAAGGTCCGAGGACGACGGTGATCAAGGTCAATACACAGACGTACAAGGCGCAATCAAACAATGCTTCGTGCCAGATCCAGCGGCCCACCGGCGTCAGGCGCAAGAGCATGCGCAAGGCGCCAGTGACGAGCAGCGCCAGCAACACATAAATCAGAAACGGACTGAGCAGCACGCCACCCACCGACCACTCACGCAAGCCCATGGCTTTGCTCCTGTTGACGGCACCAGGCGCGCCAGCTGCTTTGCAATTGCAGCACCGCGCCTTGGGCCAGTTTCACCGCATCGCTGGGGGGCAACGCGTACAAAGTCTTCAAGAATTCTTCGCTCGGCTGCGCCAACGCTTCGGCGCGACTGCCGACCGGGCCTTGCTCAAGGATTTTTTCCAGCTGTTCGAGATAACGCCGCTGAGGTGCACTGACCGGTGCCTGCGCCACCGCCAGACTCAAACGCAAATGCAGCAGTTCGTCGCCGATGTCCAGGCCGAGCAAGCCGTCGTCCCAGCGACTGCGCGCCGGCTCCGGCAACTCGGGATAGTGCCGCGCCAATTGCAGCAAGCGGTCGGCCATGCGCCCGCCAAACCAGCTTTCGGCACCGCGCAGATTGCGCCGGGTCAGGCGCACCAGATCATCGAGGGTCGCCGCCAGCAAACGTCGGCCATGCCACGTCGGGTTGCGCAGGATCAACAAATGGAACGCCAGCACGGCGGCACCGACGCCAACCACGATGGATTGAGCGCTGTTGAAGAACGTCGCGACATCGAATTTCATCGCATTGAGCGGCGAGACCAGCACGATGAAGTGCAGACAAAATGAGGTCGCCGTCGCACCGATCTGCGGTTTGGCCATGCCCAGCGCGCCGAGGAACAACGGCACGCCCATGCCCATGCACAGCAAGGCAAAACCACTCCATTGCGGCAGCAGGATCTGCCCGACGATAAACGCGGCCGGAATCGCCAGGAAGATCCCGCGCATAAAACTCATGCCGATCTGAGCGCCATTCTCGCGGCTGGCAAACAGACTACACACCACGCACGTCAACAGCAGCGCGCCGGAGGCAGCGGGCCAGGCGGTCGCCAACCAGAAGCACGAGACCACCAGAAACGCCAACGCACTGCGGGCACCGAACATCAGCGCCAATGACAGGTCGCGGTGCGGTGTCAGGGTTCTCGGTGGATCGACCGTCTCCTTGCCCTCCTCAACAGCGTTCAACGCGGCGCTGGCCGCCATGGCGGTATCGAGCAACAAGGTGAAACGAGCCAGGCAGTAACTTTGCGCGGAGCTGATGTGCGGGTCGTGGGAAGCGTCGAGCAACCTCGGACGCAGCGCTTGCAGGGTCGCGGAATCCGGGCTGTCGAGCGCCTCTTGAACCTCGGTCATCCAGGGCAATAGTTGCTCGGCTTCCTGGGGTTCCAATTGCTTCCACTGACGGCGCACCGAACGGGCGATGCGCAGTAGCATCAACAGCTTCTGGCTCAAGCCGCTGATCCCCCGCGCTCGTTGCCGCCCCAGGCTTCCTTCAAACCAGGCATGCTCGCGCTGGGCATCGACGGCGACGATTTTGCCGAGGATTTCCAGTAAGCCTTTACGCGCCTGAGCATCACCGGCCAGGGTTGCACGCGCGGCGTTCATACCGCTTTGCCACGCTGCCCGCGCCTGATCCGCCAGTTGCCGTTCGACCCGCATCGGCCAGAGCAGCGCACTGGCGGCGGTGGCGCAAAGAATGCCCAGGCAGATTTCCGTGCAGCGAGCCACGGCTTGATCGAACACCGTCAGCGGATGAGTAATGGCCGGCAGCGCGATGATCGCCACCGTGTAACCGGCCAGCACGAACGAATAGGACCAGGCGCTGCGCAGCAAAGTCGAACTTGCCGTACACAGCCCTAGCCATAACGCCAAGGCCAACAAAAACAGCCAAGGCGTCTGGGCAAAAACCCCCATGAACACCACTGACATCATCGTCCCGACCAGGGTGCCCAGCAACCTCGCCAGGCCCTTCTGCACCACCATCCCGGACAAGGGCTGAGCGACGATGAACGCCGTCATCAACGCCCAGGCCGGTTGCTCCAGACCCCAGCGTAATGCCAGCCACAGCGCCAGGCCGCCGCCGATCAAGGTTTTGATCGCGAACTGTAAGGCGCGGCGGTCAGGCGCAAACAAAGCCTGCAAGGTGATAGGCACGTAAAGGACTCTTGGAAAGGCGATTTAACGATAGTCGGGATCAGTTCAGTCACTTGGTAAACAAATTATTAGCTAGCTAACTAACATCCGTCCAGTGCTAATTCCCAGACACAAAAAAAACGCCAGACTGGCTGGCGTTTTTGACAGGCAATGAACGCTTACGAGCGTGCGCGCGCCTGGTTACGCAGGGCTTTTACCTGATCGTGATTGCGTTGCACGCCGTGGTACTGACGTTCAACCAGGTCACGAATGCCCACCAGGTTGTATTTGTTGATTTTTTCGATGGCTTCTTTGTAAGCCTTCAGTGCATGGTCTTCACCCCGTTCGGCTTCGTTCAGCACGGCCTCTTCATCCTTGCCGGTGAACATCGCTTTCACGTCGACCCAGCGACGGTGCATATCACCGCTGACGCTGGTGGACGTTTCTGGATCGCCGCCTAGCGAGCGCACCTGCGCTTGCAGTTCGGAAGCCGCAGTGGCGCAGTCGGCGGAACGCTGCATGAACAGGGATTTCAGTTCTGGGTGTTTGATGTCTTCAGCGCAAGTCTTGAACCCTTCCTGGCCGTCTTTGCTGGTTTCAATCAGGTCGTTGAGTACAGAGATGGCTTCTTTATTCATGTCGGTCATTTTCAATTCCTCGCGGGTTGATGAAAGATGCAATAGGTGTTGCATCCTGCATGCCAGCAATGAATCGACTACTTACTACTTATATTTCAATCACTTACCGTTTAACTCGAAATCTGTATCCGTTTTTTTTGCATGATCTGTCATTTGGCCTGCATGCAGAATGCCTGTATTTTCCAGACTGTTTGAATCAAGACGACTGATTGATGAACCCTGAAAAGCTCGAACTGTTGATTACCCGTGAAATGCCCTTCGGCAAATACAAGGGCCGAATCATTGCCGACCTCCCCGGCCAATACCTGAACTGGTTCGCTCGCGAAGGTTTCCCCCACGGAGAACTCGGCGGCTTGCTGGCCTTGATGCAGGAAATCGATCACAACGGCCTGTCGGAGTTGCTCGAACCGCTACGCGCCAAACATGGCAAAC
>NZ_JAHBDP010000013.1:0-12128 GCF_019956495.1 Pseudomonas sp. BF-B-26
TCGTAATCCATTGGACGCGGTGTGGCTGGAAAAACAGGGGCCGCTTCGCAGCCCAACGGGGATAAATCCCCTCGCCACGGGCTCGGCAGCTGCTACACAGTGTGTGTGTACGCCGGTTCTACTTGGCAGCGCCTGCCGTTACAATCCGCACCCTCTTCGACTTCCCCAAGGTACCTCCATGTCCGGGCTTGAACTGTTTGCCGCTGCCCTCGGTGTCATTGCCGTCTGGTTGACGGTCAAACAGAACCCCTGGTGCTGGCCGATCGGTCTGGTCATGGTGCTGCTTTATAGCTGGATCTTTTTTGAGGTGAAGCTCTACTCGGACATGCTCCTGCAGGTGATCTACGCCGCATTGCAGCTCTATGGCTGGTGGCAGTGGACGCATGCGGGTGACGCACACCATGGTCGGCAGGTCAGTCTGCTCGACGGTAAATCGGTTGCTATCGGTCTGGTCATTGGCGCGGCCGGCAGTCTGTTGCTGGGCGCTGCAATGGCGAACTGGACCGATGCCGCACAACCCTGGCTCGATGCGGCACTCACTGGCTTCAGCCTGGTGGCGCAGTTATGGATGGCGCAAAAACGCGTTCAATGCTGGCCGCTGTGGTTCACCCTGGATGTGATCTTCGTCGGGCTGTTTATCTACAAAGGTCTGTACCTGACCGCCGGGCTCTACGCGCTGTTCGCCCTGATTGCCGTGCAAGGCTGGCGAGAATGGCGGGCCGATCCGGCGTTGCGTACATGAAGGTGCTGGTGCTGGCAGGGCCGGAATCCAGCGGCAAAAGCTGGCTTTCGAGTGAGATTCACGCCAATTTTGGCGGCATATTGGTCGGTGAGTACGTTAGGCACTTCATCGAAAGCGAAGCCCGCGAAACCTGCTACGATGACATTGCATCAATAGCACATGGCCAGCTGCGATGGGAGGACGAGGCACGCGCCCGGCAGCCGCATTTGCTGATTCTCGACACTCACTTGCTGAGTAACATCCTCTGGAGCCAGACCTTGTTTGGCGCTTGTCCGACATGGATCGAGCAAGCATTGCTGGCACGGCACTACGACCTGCATTTGCTGCTGAGCCCTGAAACCGTGGCCTGGCATGACGACGGGCAACGTTGCCAACCGCAACTGGCAGAACGCCAGGTGTTTTTCCAGGCCAGCCGCCAATGGCTTGACCTGCACCACCGGCCTTGCCAGGTGCTGCAAGGTGATTGGCAACAACGCAAGGACGCGGCATTCGAGGCTGTGACGCACTTGCTCACGACCTGACAGCCCCCCGCGCCCTGCCGAAAATGTCCACTCCTGATACATCTACCCCTGCGCAAACCCGCGAGCTAAAGCGGCTCAAGCACTCCTGCAAGAAAATGTTAAGCCTCTGATACAACCTGCCTTCAGCGCCCTTAGCGAGCAATACCGCCACCATCGACGGCGTTTTTGCGTGGCCCTGTCTCAGTGGCGTTACACAATTTTTTGACTACCTCGACAATTAAATCCAACCACCTGTTTTCAAAAGAAAAACAAAAACCGGCACACCTTCTGCTCTCTTCCTCGCAACGCTGATAAGGGCCAGCGCTCCACTCACAGAAGGAATTGCCGCCGTGGGGAAACCTGATAACAACTTTTTTAGCCTCCTGCTGATCGGATGTGCACTGGGCTCGATTGTCTGCATGCCGGTACAGGCTGACAACGGCATCATTATTATCAAACGGGATGTTCAGCCGCGCATGGCAACGCGTGCGCCAGTGATGCCCGATCCTAGCCCCACGACCGCCAATGCCAACCCGTCCAAACAGATCATCAGTCAAACGAACGAGTTGAGCGACGGCGACTTTGCCGGTGTCTCCAGTGGTGCAGGCATCTCCCGCCTGATCACTCAAAACACCAACAACCTGGGCGGCAATATCAGCAACCAAAGCCAGCTTTCCAACCTCCCCGCCGGACGTTCGGGAAATGCTGGCGGCGGCATTGCCAACATGGTCAATTCAAGCGTCCAGCAAGGCCTGGGTGCTCTGAAAGTCATAACGGGAGACCGTTAAGATGAATCGTACGCTGCTGATTATCGCCATGTTTTGCAGTGCATCGACCTTCGCCCAATCCCCCGTCATCGATAACGCCAACATCGACGGTTCGGGCGCCCAGTACCAGGGCAACCTCGGGGTCAATCAGGCTGCCGGCGACCTGCAGCAGCAGGCGAACGCCCGGGCCATCGCCGTTGGCCATGGAGCCAGCGCGACCACACAGATTCGCCAACGGCTGCGTACGGTGGTCGACCCCAGGATCGATGCCCGGTCCAGCATCCAAGGCAATTCCTTCAGCCACGGTAACGGCGTACTGGGTGTCAACCAGAGCGCGGGCGCCAGCAACCAGCAAGCCAATGCCCTGCGGATAAGCATTGGCACACAGCCGCAAAGCATCGACGACAGCGTCCTCAGGCAACAGAACGTGACGCTGATCACCAACTCCGATCCAACTGACTCTGCACCAGGCTATCGCCAGGTCGCTACCAGCGATCAGGCCTTCACCGGTAGCCGTGGGGTGATCCAGTTGAATCAGAGCGCCGGGGTGGGAAACCGAACGGCCAACACCCTGAGCGTACGGGTCACGGACTGACCCAAACAGGTAGGTACAACACTTAACCTAAAATAAGTACGGAGAACCACCATGAAACCTTCGATGGCAATAAAACCTCTGGTTTTTGCAATCGCTGCGGTCTTGGCTGTTGCTGCACAAGCTGGACAGAACGATCGGCGTGGCCACCATGGTCATAACAACGATCACCACACTCCTCCTCCAACCTGGATCCATACCGACGCGACCGCCAATGCGAACGATAGGCAGTCCAACACCGGCAACCGCATCTACAACGAAGGGACTCAGAACTCAGCCGAGATGAGCAGCTCTGGCTCAGGCGCGAGCGGCAACGTGGGCGTCAACGTCGCAGCAGGCGCCGGCAACCAACAAGACAACGCGGCCGCCATCGCAAACGCTGGCTCCACCTCCAGCCTCGATAACAGCTTCGTGTTTGGCAATTCCGAAGCTACCGCTCGAGTCACGCAATACAGCAGCAACAACAAGGTCTGGAACTACGGCGTCACAAACTCTGCCGTGATGAGTGGATCGGGCGATGGCAGCAGCGGCAACATGGGGATCAACATTGCTGGCGGCGACCTCAACCAACAGAAAAACACCATGGCAATTGCCAACTCCAATGCTCCGTTGGGTAACGCATCAGCCACCGCCTCTGCCAATCAAGGCGGTCCTGGCCTGACAGTGGATAACAAAGCTGATCGGACCTACACCGTGGATACGCTAACGTTTACCAAAACGGCCAGCGGTAGTTTCTCTAAAGACAAGTCGTTCGAGGCCAGCGGCAGTGAAAGCGCTTCTTCGAGTTGGGCCGCGGCCGGTGCCAAGAGCGCTAATTCCAGCGGTTCCCTTAGCGTTGATATAAGCGGTTCGAAGAGCAGCAATGCGAGCGGTTCCAACAGCAGTACTGCGAGCGGTTCTAACAGCAGTTCTGCAAGCGGTTCCAACAGCAGCAGTGCAAGCGGTTCTTCGAGTTCATCGTTGAGCGCTTCCTTGAGCGCTTCCCTGGACGCTGCTGCCGCGGCTTCCAGTTCCGTTACCTTCAATAATGGCAATGGCGATCGTACCCGCAGCAGGAGTGCCGACGCATCGCTTACCGCATCGCTTGACGCATCGCTTGACGTATCGCGCGATTCCTCGTACGACAGATCTCGCGATTCTTCGTTCGACAGATCTCGCGACTCCTCGTACGACAGATCTCACGAATCCTCGTACGACAAATCGCGCGATTCCTCGTTCGCAAAATCGTTCGATAAGTCGTTCGAGAAATCGTCCGCCTCTTCGTTCGAAAAATCGGGCTCGAAATCGTCTGAATCCGAGTTCGCAAAAGCGGGAAGCTTCAGTGAGAGCAGTTCATTTGATCTGAGCAACACCTACTCCTATCAAGTGCTGACTCCAACTGGCTGGGCTAACCCTGTAACCAACACTGCAACCCTGAGCGGTTCGGTGAATGGTGGCAGCGGCAACCTGGGCGTCAACGTGGCTGCCGGTGTGGGTAACCAACAAAGCAACTCGTTGGCCATTTCCAACCAGTCGTTCTAATTGCTGTCTCTGGAGGCCCCCTTACGGGGGCCTTTTTCAACACCACCAGAAGGCATCCCACCATGCGCATTATCGCCTTGGCATTTTTGCTTTGCGTGGCCAGTGTGATCGAGGCTGCACAACTGCCGCTTGCCGTCCTGCCGGGCGGCGCCTTGGTATATAAGCCGATCCAGAGCATACGCGAGCGTAAATTTGCCGACCTGGTGCAACAGAAAACCGACTTCAGTTGCGGCGCAGCTGCGCTGGCGACGATATTGCGCCAAGCCTATTGGCTGGACGTGAACGAAGAACAAATCATCGAAGGCATGCTGGCACACTCCGATCAGGATCTTGTCCGCGTCCAGGGCTTTTCCATGCTCGACATGAAGCGCTACGTGGAAAGTCTCGGCATGCGCGCCCGTGGTTACCGGGTAGCGACGCAAACGTTGAGCGAGATCAGAATTCCGGTTGTGGTACTCATGGATATCCGTGGCTACAAACACTTTGTAGTCATGCAACGAGTTCATAACGGCTGGGTATATATCGGAGATCCGGTACTCGGTCATAAACGTTACAAAGTCGAAGACTTTGTAAAAGGCTGGAACGGCATCATCTTTGCCGTCATCGGCCAGGGCTACGACAAAGCCAACGCGTTGCTCGACCCGCCCCTGCCACTGACCGCCAAGAACCGCATCAACACCTTCAGCCCGGTGCAAGACGCAGAGTTGATGGATTTCGGATTCATCCAGAGTGACTTCTTCTAATAACAAGGGAGCACGACGCTCCGGGAGCATTCCAATGAAGACTCCAATCTGGCTGGCCGTGGTTTGCCTGGCCGCCAGCCTGCCGACCCAGGCACAGATGTTCAAACCCATTGAACTTAACGATCACGAACTGGCAACCCTGCGAGGCCGCTATGTCATGCCGGGACGGATCATCAGTTTCGGCATCGTCATGACCAGCACTTGGCAAAACGCCAACGGTGAAGTGATCGGGGCAACTTCCTCGATGCAAATTCAACAATCGACCATCCAGCCACAGTTCTATGTGTCGATCATCAATGAAAAAGGTAATGGCTCAGCAAGTTCGCAAGGCACCGGCACCGTCACTGGCGGCAGCGGCCTCAGCAGCACCGAAGGCGTCACTCAAGTCGTGCGTGCTGCCGGCGACCATAACACTGCCTACAACAACGTTGATATCAACGTTACACGGGCTGACCAGGCGCCAACAACGCAACAGCAGGGCCAGGCATTGACCGCAGGTTCGACGTTGGCCGACGCCAATGGCGCGGGCGCGCTGAGCATTACCTCGACCCGTAACGGTGTGCAACTCAACATCGTGGCCAACAACAATCAGGGCAGTACCGTACAACGTCTCGCCCAGGGTGGACTGATGCAAAACACAACTTTGCTCGGCGGTGGCAACCAGGTCCGCAACCTGACGTCCCTCAATGTCGTGCTGCGTGACAACGTGGCGACAGGCGGTTCGCTGAACGGCAATCTGGACCAGCTCAAAGGTCTTCGCACCCAAGGATTCTGATCTACGCTCAGTTTCACCAGATGAAGTCAGAAGGGACGGCTAACCCATGCACCGATCGTTGACGTTCAGAGCCATCGTTTGTTTGAGTAGCCTGGCCCCGGCGACACTGCTATACGCAGCACCGGACCCCCAGGTCGAGATACTAAAACAAGAACTCATGGAGTTGAAACAGCGTTACGAAGCACAACAGAACGCGCTGATGGTACTCGAGCAACGCGTTCGCCAAGTCGAAGAAACACCTGCGACACCGCCTCCCAAACGCCTGACCAAATCCCCCGCCGAAGCGCCCAAGGGTGGCCAGACTTTGGCCGCCGGTGCACCGGGAACCACAGGCAGTTCATACGGCCAATCGCTCAAGGATGATTCGGAGCCTGCACAAAGCGTTTCCAACCTGTATGACGAAGCCAGCGGCTTCTTCGGTGGCGGCAAGTTCAGCTTCGAAACCGGCGTGACCTACACGCACTACGATACCCGTGCGCTGACGCTCAATGGCTTTCTGGCACTGGACTCGATTTTTCTTGGCAACATCGATATCGACCGCATCAAGGCTGATAACTGGACCCTGGACCTGACCGCCCGCTACAACACAGGGCAACGCTGGCAGTTCGACATTAACGTTCCTGTGGTTTATCGCGAATCAACGTATTCCTCCGGTGGCGCCGGTGGCGCAGGACCGGTGACGTCGGACGCCACCGTTACCCGCGACCCGACCATCGGCGATGTGAACTTTGGTGTTGCTTACAAGTTTCTGGATGAGTCGGTCAACCTGCCCGATGCGGTCGTTACATTTCGCGTCAAGGCGCCTACCGGCAAGGATCCATACGGCATCAAGCTGGTCCAGGAATCGAACAACGATAACCTCTCGGTACCTGAGGACTTGCCGACCGGCAACGGTGTCTGGTCGATCACCCCGGGTATCTCGCTGGTCAAGACCTTCGACCCGGCCGTGCTGTTCGGCAGCCTGGCCTACACCTACAACCTTGAAGACTCTTTCAGCGACATCAGCCCTCAGGTCAACTCCAAGGTGCCCGGGGACGTGAAACTGGGCAATTCCTGGCAGGTTGGCGGCGGCATTGCATTCGCCTTGAACGAGAAGATGAGTATGTCGTTCTCGTTCACCGACCAGTTCGCCCGCAAGAGCAAAATCAAGCCGGACGGTGGCGATTGGCAGTCGATTACCAACAGCGATTACAACTCGGCCAACTTCAACATCGGCATGACCCTGGCAGCAACCAATAACCTGACGATCGTTCCCAACCTGGCCATCGGCCTGACTGACGACTCGCCAGACTTTTCCTTCAGCCTGAAATTCCCGTACTACTTCTAATCCGCCACCCACAAAAAACCCGCTTTTTCGGCGGGTTTTTTTGATCCTGCAATCGCTCAACGTATCTGATGCTTGTGCAACAAACGGTAGAAGGTAGGTCTGGATATCCCCAGCACCTTGGCGGCGATGCTCAAATTATCGCTGTGGCGGTTAAGTACATCGTACAAGGCCTGGCGCTCTGCCCGGTGCTTGTAGTCTTCCAGTGTGCCTATCGGCGCGGCAATGGCCTGCGGTCTGATCAGCCCCAGGTCTCGCGCTTCGATCTGCCGGCCTTCGGCCAGTACCAGCCCGCGACGTACCCGGTTGGCCAGCTCGCGCACATTGCCCGGCCAGTCATGCTTACCCATGGCAATCAAGGCGTCTTCACTGAAGCTGCGCGGACGTCGGCCGGTTTCATGGCTGTAGAAATGGGAAAAGTGGCTGGCCAGCATCGACAGATCACCATTGCGCTCACGCAGGGGCGCGGTCGCGACCTGCAACACGTTCAGGCGGTAATAAAGATCTTCACGAAAGCGTTTTTTCTCGATCGCGGCCTCAAGGTCGACATGGGTCGCTGCCAACACCCGCACATCCACGGGAATCGGCTGGCTGCCGCCCACCCGCTCGATGTGCTTTTCCTGGAGGAAACGCAACAGGTTGGCCTGCAGCTCCAGGGGCAGATCACCGATTTCGTCGAGAAACAGCGTGCCGCCGTTAGCCGCTTCGATCCGCCCGATCTTGCGTTGATGGGCGCCCGTAAAAGCACCCTTCTCGTGGCCAAACAGTTCGGACTGGATCAAGTGTTCGGGAATTGCGCCGCAATTGATCGCGACAAAGGGTTTGCTGTGACGTTGGGATTGTCGATGGAGCGTGCGGGCGACCAGTTCTTTACCGGTACCGCTTTCACCACGGATCAATACCGGAGACTCGGTGGGCGCCAGCTTGCTCAGCAACTTGCGCAGTTCGCGAATGGGTTTGCTGTCGCCAAGCAGCTCGTGTTCAGGCTGATCAATGTGAACCGTGCCCTGCCCACGCAGGCGGGCCATTCCGAACGCTCGGCCCAGCGTCACCTGAACCCGGGACACATCGAATGGCAAGGTATGGAAATCGAAGAACCATTCGCAGACAAAGTCCCCGACATTTTGCAATCGCAGGACTTCCTGGTTGAGTACGGCGATCCACTCGGTACCACTACGGCTGATCAGCTCTTTGACGGCTTCCGGGTGTTCGAGTTGAAAAGGCTGCAAACGCAACAGGCCAACATCGCAGGTTTTGTTGGCAACGTTTTCCAGGGTGCAGCTCTCAACGTCCCAACCCGCAGAGCGCAAACCCGGCAGCAGACGGTAACAGTCGTCGCAAGGGTCCACTACTAACAGACGTCGTAAGGCAGGCACTTCGATCATGACTGTTCCTTGGCGCCAAATTTATGAAATATTATTAAAAACAGTCGTTTGGCGGATCTGGATGTAACGTTAGCAATAATTTGACGCGGCCTTGTACCGTTTGACTATAGAACGGTTGCGTTATTAGTTATAAGAAGCGTTTAGTCAGTTACCTAATGAGTCCTTCCTTTCATTCAGCTTTCAAATCCTGTCCGAACCTTGAGCCAATGAAAGAAAGTTGATATTTCTTTTAATTGTATGTGACCCGCCCCCCGGTTGCGGGCATCAGTACAAGTAACCAGCCGATCGGTAAGCCCAACCGACGGCACATCACTTGATTGGGCATACAGAGAGAAAAACCCATGAACGCCCCGCTCCGCATCAACGAAGCTCTTTTGATTGCCGACCGCGCATTCCAACCGTTCCAATGCGTGGCCTGGGCCCCACAAGACGGCAATGGCGAACTCAGCCTGACCGTTATCGATCGCACCAACACCCGCAGCATCGGCCGCAAGCAGATCCCAAGCAGCGCCTATACCGATCCTGCGCAACTTGAATGCCTGCTTGAAGCGGCACGTGCGGAATTGAGCGAGGAGGGTTACAAACTCCAATCGTGGTCGATGCCACACTAAGCGTTTTGCGGGTTACCCAACGGTAACCCGCGCCCTCCCCCGATAATTATTCGAAACTGCACACGCCTAACTACTTGGCAGGCTTGTCAGTGGATCGAAAAGACACTGTTCTGGCACACAGCGACCCTCCGCCTGTTAGTTATGACAGTTGTGCATTCAGCCGTTCAGGGATTGAATGTTTCCTTATACAGTCGCCACCCAAACTCTCGGTTCAGGACGACTCGCAAGGAGCTGCGTGCATGTCAATCCAGACCGCGTTTGCAATACCGGCAACCCTGAGTGACGCCGGGAAACTCGATACAACCTTTGCCTCGTCCGGCAAAACCCAGGTGTATTTCGCTGGCAGCCTCTCAAGCATGGCCAACGGGGTCGCGATTGATTCACGTGGCAGGCTGTTAGTCGCGGCCAAGGTCGGAACGCCAGGCGGCAGTCGCTTCGGCCTGGCTCGCTTGCTCGAGGACGGCTCGGCGGATCTGGCGTTCGGCAATCAAGGTAGCGTCATCGGGCAATTTCAACACGGCTTCGAGGCCATGGCCGGCAAAGTCCACGTACTGCCCGATGGGCACATTCTGGTGGCCGGGCTGCACTACGAAAATGCTCACCGGACACTGCCCGCCCTCGCCCTGTTTGATCAGCATGGTCGGCCGGCTCAATGTTTTGGCGACAATGGCCGTTGCGTCGTGCGCCTGCCGGGCGATCTTTCCCAAGGCGTGCGTGACACCTGGCTCCCCCCCGGCATACCGGGCGCTGAAGCCTGTGATGTCTGCGTGCAGGAAGATGGTCGAATCCTGCTGCAGGCCAATCATCACTTCGAGCTGTCCGATCATGTCGGCATGCTGATACGGCTCAACACCGACGGCTCTTTGGACAACACCTTCAACGGTCGTGGCTTCGTGATTGTCAGGCACTTGTTGATGAACACCTGGCTCAGCAGCCTGATGGTGCAACGAGACGGCCGGATCCTGGTGGGCGGGTCGATCAACTTCCCTGAAGAAGGCCTGCTGGCCCGCTATCACATCGACGGCAGGCTCGACGATTGTTTCGCCGTGGACGGTTTCATGACCTTCAAGGCACGGGGGTATAGCGCTCAGGTCAGCCAGATCGTCCAACACGAAAATGGCGATGTGCAGTGTTTTGGCAGCAGCCGCGACCCGATGCATTGCCTGGCACTGAAAGTACACAGCAACGGCCGCCCGGACATTCATTGCAATGGAGGCCAGGCCCGATTGCTCGAAATCGGTCACAGTGGCTGCCAGTGGACCGACGCAAAAGTACTGCCGGACGGCAGCGTGGTCACAGTCGGAGCCACGATCGGCGGCGTCAAGGCGGATTTTATTCTGGCGCGGCATCTGCCCGACGGGCAACTTGATCGCAGCTTCGGCAATGGCATCGGCTGGGTTCGCACTCGCCTTGGCCGCAGCCTGGATACCGCGACTTCAGTGGCCATGCAGGCCGATGGAAACATCGTCGTCGGAGGTTATTCACTGGACGGCAACTATCGAGCGGTCGTCGCACGCTATCTCGGGTAGGCCCGCTCAGTTTTCCTACACTTGATCTTCCCTTCCGCTTACGGCAAGTTGCGCGCTTCTTAATACAAGGAGTAGCCGATGCCCGGTTCAATGGCTCAGGCGTTCGCGCACAATTTTCTCGGGCATTCACCCCGCTGGTACAAGGCAAGCATTGTCGGTTTCCTGATTCTCAACGCAGTGGCGCTGTGGACTGTAGGGCCGGTGGTGGCTGGCTGGCTGCTGGTGCTGGAGTTCATCTTCACCCTGGCCATGGCGCTCAAGTGTTATCCGTTGATGCCCGGTGGCCTGCTGCTAATCGAAGCACTGTTGTTGAAGATGACCACGCCCCAGGCACTCTACGACGAGCTGGTGCACAACTTCCCGGTGATCCTGCTGCTGATGTTCATGGTGGCCGGCATCTACTTCATGAAAGACCTGCTGCTGTTTCTGTTCTCACGGCTGCTGCTCGGGATTCGCTCCAAGGCGCTGCTGGCGTTGCTGTTCTGCTTCCTGTCGGCGTTTCTGTCGGCGTTTCTCGATGCCTTGACCGTGACCGCCGTGATCATCAGTGCAGCCGTCGGCTTTTACTCGGTGTATCACCGCGTCGCCTCCGGCAATGATCCGCGTCAAGACAGCGAGTTTGGCGACGACCAGCATCTGCCCACACTCCATCACGCCGACCTCGAACAATTCCGCGCCTTTCTGCGCAGTCTGCTGATGCACGGTGCCGTGGGTACCGCACTGGGCGGAGTTTGCACATTGGTCGGTGAGCCGCAAAACCTGCTGATCGGCCACGAGATGGGCTGGCACTTCTCTGAGTTCTTTCTGAAAGTCGCCCCGGTGTCATTGCCGGTCCTGGTGGCAGGCCTGGTGACCTGCGTCCTGCTGGAGAAACTTCGCTGGTTCGGTTACGGCACGCTGTTGCCGGACAACGTGCGTGCGGTTCTGGCCAATTACGCCGCCGAAGACAATGCCGAACGCACCTCGCGTCAACGTGCAGCGCTCATCGTGCAGGGTTTGGCAGCGCTGATTCTGATTGCGGGGTTGGCGTTCCATATTGCTGAGGTCGGCCTGATCGGCTTGATGGTGATCGTGCTGATCACCGCCTTCACTGGCATCACCGACGAACACCGTATCGGCAACGCGTTCAAGGACGCCATGCCATTCACAGCGCTGCTGGTGGTGTTTTTCGCAGTGGTGGCGGTGATTCACGATCAGCAACTGTTCACGCCACTGATTCAGTGGGTGCTGGCGCTGCCAGCGGATCAACAACCGGGCATGCTGTTTATTGCCAACGGCTTGTTGTCGGCCATCAGCGATAACGTGTTCGTCGCGACCATTTACATCACCGAAGTCAAACAGGCCTTCATCTCTGGCCACATGAGCCGTGAGCATTTCGAGACACTGGCGATTGCGATCAACACCGGCACCAACCTGCCGAGCGTGGCGACGCCCAATGGTCAGGCTGCGTTTCTGTTTCTGCTGACCTCGGCGATTGCACCGCTGATTCGCCTGTCGTACGGGCGGATGGTGTGGATGGCGTTGCCGTACACCGTGGTGATGGGTGTTCTTGGCTGGTATGCAGTGAGTTTCTGGCTGTAAACCTGGAACAAAATGTGGGAGCGGGCTTGCTCGCGAAGGCGGTCTGACATTCAACATC
>NZ_JAHBDP010000014.1:0-11385 GCF_019956495.1 Pseudomonas sp. BF-B-26
CGAAGGCGGAGTGTCATTCACCACCCATGTTGAATGTCAGTCTGCCTTCGCGAGCAAGCCCGCTCCCACAGGGGTTCGGCGGTGTATTTGAGTTGTTTATAGAATCAGGAGGACCCCGTCCCATGGCCGCATTTTCCCATTCCGTCGGCGCCCAGACCTATCGCTTCGACAGCCTCAAGGACGTCATGGCCAAGGCCAGTCCGGCGCGTTCCGGGGACTTTCTGGCCGGCGTCGCCGCCCTCAACGATGGCGAGCGGGTGGCCGCGCAAATGGCCCTCGCCAACATCCCGCTCAGCCACTTCCTGCAAGAAGTACTCATTCCGTACGAGGCCGATGAAGTCACCCGACTGATCATCGACACTCACGACAAACAAGCCTTCGCCGCTGTCAGCCACCTCACCGTCGGCGGCTTTCGCGACTGGCTGCTCAGCGATGCCGCCGACGAACAGAGCCTGCGCGCCCTCGCGCCAGGCCTGACCCCGGAAATGGCCGCCGCCGTGTCGAAGATCATGCGCGTGCAGGATCTGGTGCTGGTCGCGCAGAAAATCCGCGTGGTCACCCGGTTCCGCGGCACGATGGGCCTGCGCGGTCGGCTATCCACCCGCCTGCAACCCAACCATCCCACCGACGAACCCGCCGGTATCGCCGCGAGCATTCTCGACGGCCTGCTGTACGGTAACGGGGACGCGATGATCGGCATCAACCCGGCCACCGATAGCATCGCCTCCATCTGCGCCATGCTGGAAATGCTCGACGCGATCATCCAGCGCTACGAAATTCCTACACAAGCCTGCGTGCTGACCCACGTCACCACGTCCATTGAGGCCATAAATCGCGGTGTTCCGCTGGACCTGGTGTTCCAGTCGATCGCCGGCACCGAAGCGGCCAACGCCAGTTTCGGGATCAACCTGAACGTGCTGCAGGAAGGTTACGACGCCGGTTTGAGCCTGAATCGCGGCACGCTGGGGAAGAACCTGATGTATTTCGAGACCGGCCAAGGCAGCGCCCTGTCAGCCAATGCCCACCACGGCATCGATCAACAGACCTGCGAAACCCGCGCCTACGCCGTTGCGCGACATTTCAAACCGTTCCTGGTGAACACCGTCGTAGGATTCATCGGCCCCGAATACCTCTACAACGGTAAACAGATCATCCGCGCCGGTCTCGAAGACCACTTCTGCGGCAAGCTCCTGGGCGTGCCCATGGGCTGCGACATCTGTTACACCAACCACGCCGAAGCCGACCAGGACGACATGGACACCCTGCTGACCCTGTTGGGCGTGGCCGGGATCAACTTCATCATGGGCATCCCCGGCTCCGACGACATCATGCTCAACTACCAGACCACGTCGTTCCACGACGCGCTTTACGCCCGCCAGACGCTGGGCCTGAAACCTGCGCCGGAATTCGAACAATGGCTGGCGAGAATGGGCATTTTCACCCAGGCAGACGGCAAGATTCACTTCGGCGACAGCCTGCCGCCGGCCTTCCGCCAAGCAATGGGGCAATTGGGATGAGTGTTGAAATGGACAAACCACCTGCTGATCCAGAAAACCCGTTACTGGAACTGCGCCGCCTGACACCGGCGCGGATTGCCCTTGGTCGTACAGGCACCAGCATGCCGACCAGCGCGCAGCTGGATTTCCAGTACGCCCACGCTCAGGCACGGGATGCGGTGCACTTGCCGTTCGACTCTGCGGGGCTCAGCGCACAACTGGCTGAGCGCGGGCGTGCCAGTTTGCGGCTACACAGCGCCGCTACCGACCGGAACAGTTATTTACAACGCCCCGATCTGGGGCGAAAGCTCAGTGATGAGTCGGCTCAGACACTGCGCGATTACGCATTGGCCAATCCCGACGGTGTCGATCTGGTCATTGTCGTTGCCGATGGTTTGTCGGCGCTGGCCGTTCATCGCCATACCCTGCCGTTTCTGGCGCGGATGGAAGATCAGATTGTGAATGACGGCTGGTCCGTCTCACCGGTCATTCTGGTGGAACAGGGCCGAGTCGCCGTAGCCGACGAGATCGGCGAACTGCTGGGTGCGAAAATGGTGGTGATTCTGATCGGCGAACGCCCTGGCCTCAGTTCCCCGGACAGCCTGGGGCTGTATTTCACCTACAATCCAAAGGTCGGGCTGACGGATGCCTATCGCAACTGCATCTCCAACGTCCGACTCGAAGGCCTGAGTTACGGCATGGCGGCACACCGTTTGCTGTATTTGATGCGCGAGGCCTGTCGGCGGCAGTTGTCAGGGGTCAATCTGAAGGACGAAGCCCAGGTTCTGACACTGGAGTCGGACGCCGGAGCGGACAAGAAAGGTAATTTCCTACTGAGCCCGTCGGATGCCTGAACCGTTTCCGCATTGCGTTTCAGATTCAGTTTCAGGCAGGATCGATGCACGGCCGCCAGGGTTTCCCGTCGCCGTCACCACGTAAGACAGCCACTTGAAGACGAGACCTACCATGCGGATTATTCAAGCGACCCTCGAACACCTGGACCTGTTGACGCCGTTATTCGTCAAATATCGCGAGTTTTATGGCTCCCTGGCTTATCCGGACTCGTCCCGGGCGTTCCTTGAAAAGCGCCTGCGTCGCAAGGAGTCGGTGATCTACCTGGCCCTGGCCGATGACGACAGCAACAAACTGATGGGTTTCTGTCAGTTGTATCCGAGCTTTTCATCCCTTTCGCTGAAGCGCGTGTGGATCCTCAACGACATCTACGTCGCCGAAGAGGCTCGCCGCCAGTTGGTGGCCGACAACCTCATCCGCACCGCGAAAAAAATGGCCAAGGAAACCAACGCTGTACGCATGCGCGTTTCCACCAGCAGCAATAACGAAGTCGCGCGCAAAACCTACGAATCCATCGGATTCAAGGAAGACACCGAGTTCAAGAACTACGTGTTGCCGATCAGCGACGAGCTGTAAGCCGAAAAGATCGCAGCCCTTATGGGTAAGGCCCTGTGGCTGCGATCGTCTTATCACTGCGCTCGGAAATTCCCCGCTACAAACTCAACGCGCTTTTCACTTCTCAAATCGTATAATGCCGACCTTTCCGGCTCGTAAGAAAAACTACACCCGTCTGTAGGCTTTCGCGAAGTCATCCGCACAGGCCTGCAGAGTCGGGCCGTCACCACAGGTGCTCTCCATGGATTTCAACCCGCTCGACATTATCCTGCATCTCGATGTGTACCTCGATTTGCTGGTAAACAACTACGGGACATGGATTTACGCCATTTTATTCCTGGTGATCTTCTGCGAAACCGGTCTGGTGGTGATGCCGTTCCTGCCGGGCGATTCCCTGCTGTTCATCGCTGGCGCAGTAGCCGCCGGCGGCGGCATGGACCCGGTGCTGCTGGGTGGCCTGCTGATGCTGGCGGCAATCCTTGGCGACAGCACCAACTACCTGATAGGACGAACGGCCGGCGAGCGTTTATTCAGGAACCCGAACTCGAAAATCTTCCGCCGCGACTACCTGCAACAAACCCACGACTTCTACGACAAGCACGGCGGTAAAACGGTGACGTTGGCGCGCTTCATGCCGATCATTCGCACCTTTGCACCGTTTGTCGCCGGCGTGGGCAAAATGCCTTACCCGCGTTTCTTCGCTTTCAGTGTTTTGGGCACGATCCTCTGGGTGGGCGGTCTGGTGACCCTCGGTTACTTCTTCGGCAACGTACCGTTCATCAAAAAGAACCTGTCGCTGCTGGTCGTGGGCATCATCCTGGTGTCGCTGCTACCGATGATCATCGGCATGATCCGCAGTCGCCTTGCTAACGCCGCATCCAAAACTCAATCGCACTGATTCACCATGTGGTCCCTTAGCGCCTGGCGTCGCCGGCGCATCCTGGCCAAGCATCCGGTTGCCGACGACATGTGGCAGCGGGTGCGCCATCACCTGAGTTTTCTCGATGGCATCAGCGCCGCCGAAGACCAGTGGCTGCGCGAAGCCAGCGTGCTGTTCCTCCAGGACAAACACCTGACCACCCTGCCCGGCGTCGAGCTCCACCAGGAGCAACGCCTGCTGCTCGCCGCTCAGGCGCAATTGCCGCTGCTACACCTGGGCGATCTGAACTGGTATCAGGGCTTCCACGAAATCGTGCTCTATCCCGACGACTTCCTCAGCCCCCAGCGCCATCGCGATGCCAGCGGCGTCGAACACGAATGGGACGGCGAACACAGCGGTGAAGCCTGGCAGCAAGGCCCAATCATCCTCGCCTGGCCCGGCGTGATGGCCAGCGGTGGCTGGGAAGGCTACAACCTGGTGATCCACGAACTCGCGCATAAACTCGACATGCTCAACGGCGACGCCAACGGCCTGCCGCCGCTGCACACCGACATGCGGGTCAGCGATTGGGCCAAGGTCATGCAAGAGGCCTACGACGATCTAGATCGGCAACTGGAGCGCAATCCCGACGCTGACACCGCTATCGACCCGTACGCGGCGGAAAACCCCGCCGAGTTTTTCGCGGTCACCAGCGAATACTTCTTCAGTGCCCCGGATTTGCTGCACGAGGCGTATCCTCAGGTCTATAAGCAGCTGAAGCTGTTTTATCGTCAGGACCCTCTGGCCCGGCTGCGGCAACTTCTGACCGAAGACCCGGTCTATCAGGCACGCGACTAGTGTCCTGTCTCACCGATACGTTGCTCTTTTGACGAGTGGCCGTTGTGGCCAGGCAAGGCGCCGCGACGAGTCATAGCTGGCTATGGCGAGGATCGGCAACGCAGCATGACCACAACGGACGCCGTCAAAAAGCGACAGTATCGGTGAGACAGGACACCCGGGTCTCTACGACCTCTGGTACATAGCATCGGCGGCGGAATATGCCTATAATCGCCGCCACTTTTTGGTCAATCCGGCCAAGTGTTTTTGGTCAACTAACGGGGGCACCGCCCAATGAGCTACAGCAAGATTCCGGCTGGCAAAGACCTGCCGAACGACATCTACGTCGCGATCGAGATTCCGGCCAACCACGCGCCGATCAAATACGAAATCGACAAAGACAGTGATTGCCTGTTCGTTGACCGTTTCATGGCCACCCCGATGTTCTACCCGGCCAACTACGGCTTCATCCCGAACACCCTGGCTGACGACGGTGACCCCCTCGACGTGCTGGTCGTGACCCCTTACCCGGTTGCTCCAGGTTCGGTTATCCGCGCTCGCCCAATCGGCATCCTGCACATGACCGACGATGGCGGCGGCGATGCCAAAGTCATCGCAGTCCCACACGACAAGCTGTCCCAGCTGTACGTCGACGTGAAAGAATGCAGCGACCTGCCACCGCTGCTGATTCAGCAGATCGAGCACTTCTTCGCGAACTACAAAGACCTCGAAAAAGGCAAATGGGTGAAGATCGAAGGTTGGGGCGACTCAGAAGCCGCTCGCACCGAGATCATGAAGTCGGTTGCTGCCTATAAAGGCTGATAACCGTCTCTCACGAACGGCTATAACGAAGAACCCCGGCTGATCCGGGGTTTTTTGTGGGCGTTTGAAAATCATGTTCAACAGCACATTTAACGGGCGGGCAAACCGGTTTTTTCTTGTTTAATTTTTACAAAAGACGTCTTACATCAGGACTTAAATTTCACGCCACATTTGAACGTTTTGTTGAATCAAAGCCTTATGCCGCACGGCTAGACTCGTGTTTATGAAAAAGAACAAAACCTGCGGCCCACGATTCAGAATGCTCCTGAAAGAGCTACAAATCACGACAACGAGATTTGCCGAATTCCTGGGCATTTCCGACCCTCAAACTGTCCATAACTGGTATACCCGCGGCGTTCCCGACTACCGCATGGAAGATGTCGCCAGAAGACTGTCCGTGAACACTGAATGGCTGAAAACCGGCGAAGGACCGCAAGACGCCAGGGCATTGCACCTGATCGACGCATCAGGCAATACCTTCGACGCACAGTCAATCCGGGGCACCTATCGGGTCATCGACCCAGTCGACATCGAACTACCCTTTTACAAAGAAGCGGCCACCGCCCCCGGCTCCGACAAAACCCATGTCATCAAAGACCCCAGCGAATCGATCCGCTTCCCGCGCAGCGATCTTGATTCCCTGGAAATCAACCACGCCGATGCCATCTGCGCCCGCATGGTCGGCAACAGCATGGCCGAAAGAATTGAAGATGGCTCCATCGTCGCCATCGACCGCGGGCTCACGCAAATTGTCGACGGAGAGATTTACGCAATCGAGCACGACGGCATGCTGCGCATCAAATACCTGAGCCGGGTACCAGGCAACGCGATACGCATGCGCAGCCACAACAGCTCCGATTACCCGGATGAAGTCTTCAGACCTCCGCAAATCGAAGAACAACAAATAAGGGTGCTGGGATGGGTGTTCTGGTGGTCGACCCTGAATAAACGCAGGCCACCGATACCTTTTCTGTAAACACATAGCGCTGTAGCACCTGGCGAAGCTGTGGCGAGGGGATTTATCCCCGTTGGGCTGCGAAGCGGCCCCTGTTTTTCCAGCCACACCGTGTCCAATGAATTACGACGGCTTCGCCGCCGAACGGGGCGGTGCGACGTTTCACTAAATCCCCTCGCCACAGCTTCGCCAGCTGCTACACGTAACCGCAATAGCTCTAGGTCGCACACCACGCTGGGAATTCCCATCAAAAATCAGTATGCTGCGCCCCACATTTGCGCATCGACCCACCCCATGGCGTCAGATCGCACCGACAAGGCAGATGACTTTCTCGCCAAGTCCCACAGCCGGACGCAAGATCCGGGTGTACGTTTTGAAGGCTGGCGCGGTTTACCAAAAATGAACCAAGCCAGTCCCCGAGAAGCCGGCCACAAGCCGGCTTTTTAATGCCTGCGAAAAAGTGAGCCTCAACGATTAGCGAGCTAGATCGACATCCCGCGCTGATCCAGCTCGTCAGCCGTTGGCAAATCAGACTGAAGCAGGTTGTTCTCATGCATGAATCCAGCTGAAGCACATTTCCATTTAGTACCTGATGGTACCTGCGCTGCCTAATCGGCAAGACCTGTTAAATTCGCTCAGTCGATTTTGCTCTTGAGTTCGCCGGTGACTACCGTGTGTTGCTCCACAGCTCACGCGCCCGCTGAGCAGGCGCTAAAAAGTGAGGGAGGATGATAGCGCTTGGGTAAAGCTTTCTATGCCAGACGGCGGAATTTATTGCGCAGGGATGTTCTGTAGGACGAAAGCCTTTCTATACACAGTGGCTTACGTTTTATCAGCGCCAACGCCTCCCTCGCGCGGGATACCTGAATGGACGTTAACTTATACTCGCCCGCCAATCAGCACAAAACCGTAGCCATCACAGGGAAGCGTCCATGTCCGTTCCAACTTACGATCAGTTCATCGAGCCCATCCTGCGGTTTCTCGCCACAAAACCCGATGGGGCACCCGCTCGGGATGCCTATGAAGCTGCAGCAAAAATGTTGCAACTGACTTTAGAGCAGCGTGAAGAACTGATCACCAGTGGGCAGACGACCTATAAAAACAGAGCGGGCTGGGCACACGATCGGCTGAAGCGTGCCGGCCTTTCCAGCAGTGCCAAACGCGGGTATTGGAAATTGACTGATGCCGGTATGGCCTATGCCAAGGAACATCCAGCCCCCATGTCGGCCGGCGCGGTGGAACATTTAGCCATTGGCTATATGAATGTGAAGCTGAAGGTTGCACCGGACGCGGCACCGCTTGATGACGAAACACCTGTTGAACCTGACGCCACCTCCGCGACCGCCAGCCCAGATGATCGGCTTGAACAAGCCCTCCAGGAATTGCGTGATGCCACAGCGGCCGATCTATTGGATAACTTGTTACAGGTCAGCCCCAACCGCTTCGAAGTGATCGTACTGGATGTGCTTCATCGCCTGGGATACGGTGCTAGCCGCAATGACCTGCAGCGTGTCGGTGGGTCTGGGGATGCCGGTATTGATGGAATCATTTCGCTCGATAAACTGGGGCTCGAGAAGGTTTATGTCCAAGCCAAGCGTTGGCAGAACACAGTGGGGCGTCCTGAGTTGCAGGCATTCTACGGGGCACTCGCCGGGCAAAAGGCTAAGCGCGGGGTGTTCATCACAACCTCTGGTTTCACGGCACACGCTGTCGACTTTGCTAAATCGGTGGATGGGATTGTGTTGGTTGATGGCACGCGACTGGTGCATCTGATGATGGATCATGAGGTGGGGGTTACGTCGCGATTGTTGCGGCTGCCGGCGTTGGATCGTGATTATTTTGATGAGGAGTGAATAGCACCTATTGCCGACATGGCCCATTTTTCCGTGGGATGGTCTTTCCAATGATCAGATTTACCCAAGGCAACCTTCTGGAAGCCAAAACCGAAGCCCTCGTAAATACGGTGAACACCGTGGGCGTGATGGGCAAAGGTATCGCGTTGATGTTCAAAGAGCGCTTCGCGGAGAATTACCGTCTTTATTCGGCTGCCTGCAAGGCCGGCGAGGTAGAAACCGGCAAGGTTCACGTAACGGCAGTCAACGAGCTCGACGGTCCTCGCTGGATCGTAAACTTTCCTACCAAACGTCACTGGCGATCACCGTCGCAGATGGCGTGGATTACCGAAGGCTTGCACGATCTGCGTCGCTTCCTGATTGAAAACGATGTGAAGTCCGTGGCGGTTCCACCTCTAGGTGCCGGTAACGGTGGTTTGAAATGGCCTGAGGTTCGCGAACAAATTGTTGATGTCTTGAGTGATCTGGATGTCGATGTGTTGGTATTTGAGCCTTCCAATCAGTATCTGAACGTCGCCAAACGTAGCGGCGTGGAAAAGCTCACGCCTGCTCGCGCACTCATTGCCGAACTGGTTCGACGATATTGGGTCTTGGGTATGGAATGCAGCCTGCTTGAGATTCAGAAACTGGCCTGGTTCCTGGAGCGTGCCATTGAGAAGCTACCAGACACTGAAAACCCACTGAATCTTAAGTTTGTTGCTCATAAATATGGGCCATATGCCAATCGGCTGGAGCATCTGCTCAATAACCTGGATGGCAGCTATTTGCATTGTGACAAGCGCATCAGTGATGCGGGTATCAGCGATGTGATCTGGTTTGACCAAGAGCGCAAAGCCTTTTTGCAAACCTATCTAAAAACAGAGGCCAAGGAGTATTCCGAAGCCTTGGAGCGCACTGCTGAGTTAATCGACGGCTTTGAGTCGCCCTTCGGCATGGAATTGCTGGCGACGGTCGATTGGCTACTGAGTCAGGAGGGGGTATCTCCGACCGTTCCTGCTGTGCGTGAAGCGTTGAAGCATTGGGATGGCGGAGCTGGTGCTGCCGCTCGCAAGAGCAGACTGTTCGAAGATTCGGCGCTTGATATCGCTCTCAAACGCCTGACATCCAGTAGTTTTAGGCCTGAAATGGCTGCCTGATAACCTCACTACCGTCGATGATTGTCCAACAACCGTTGGACAGTTAGGGAACGGCTTGTAGCACCTCAGCGAGCAAAGGTCTGTCTGGATCATCTCGACTGTTCAGCTGCCAAATTAGACGACGCCTGAACACTCCGAAATTGGTCAGCAGCCTGCTGACTAATTCTGTCTGATCGCTTTCAAGCAATTGGGCTGCAAGCTGCTGCCCAATTCAATTGTGCAAGAGCTACTTGCACAATCACCCCTCACGGATAACTAAACCCCTTAACCAACGTCAACTCCCCCACCGCCCGCATCGGCACCAGGAACGTCTCCATCTTCTCGTTCGGCGTCCCCTCCTCCGTAATCACCGTCACCTGTGCCGTCGTCAGCGGCTGAACCGCCTCCTCCTGCCCCTCATCATCACTGCGATACCCGCCCCCAAAGTAGTTCACATAGACGAGGTATTGGCCTTTGATCGGCGCCGGCATGGCGAAGATTTCCGGGCCATAGCCCGTCGTCACGTCCACATCGAGCGCAGCACCGTTAGGCGCAACGCGGTCGCCGTACCAGATGTGGGCGCCGTCGGGGGTGATGAGGTGCAAGTCGAGGTCGGTGCCGTCACTGTCCCAAGCCAGTAGCACCCGCAACTTCGCCGGAGTGGCCCCGCCGCTGGCGTTGAGGAATTGCGTGCGATGCCGTTGCTGGCCATCGGGGCTGCGGACTTCGACGCTGTTGCTGCCATTGGGGAATGAGAACGGGCGATCAAAGCGTCCGGCAGGATCGATCTTCAGTGGCATGCTGACGCCGTTGACGATCAACCGGCCCGGCTCACCGGACTTGGGCGTCGCGTTGATTTGCCCGGTGATGCGCGCAGTATTGGCCTGCCCCACCGGGGTGTTCACCGAGGAGGCCGGGTAGTTGACGATCTGGCGAAAGTTTTCGCCTTCGCCTTCAGACGCGCCAGTGCGCCAGCCGCCAACGGGGGTGTCGAGTTTGGCGGTGCTTTCGATGGCGAATGCCGTCGGCCATACGCAAAAGGAGCAGAGGAACAGGAGGACCTGTGGATAACGGAGTTTCATGGCCTATTCCAGCAAGAGGTGGCGGGCGAGCCCTTCGATGTAGGTTTCATCCTGGCCGTTGGGGTGTGCTTCGAAGGCCAGGTGCAGGTATTCGTGGGTCAGGTCGAGGCGGTCTTGCAGCGACAACACGCCGCGCACATAAATGCGCTGACGTTCGCGGTCGACATAGGGGCGGCCGAAGGCCAGGCGGCAGACGGCGAAGGTGCTGACTTCGTTGTAGCCAACCTCGTTTTCCAATCGCGGACGCCAGCCGCGGCGTTGGCTCTGCAGCCAGTCTTGCGCGGCGGGGAGCGCTTCGCAGGAAGCGACTGGATTGTCCCAGCGGCTGAGGCTGGCGCGGGGGTAGGCGTGGAGCAGGATGGCGTCGTAGCGTTGGCCGGCGTTGGCTTGTTCGACGGCTTGCTGCCAGGAGAGTTTGTCCGGGCCGGGCTGGTCGGAGTGGTAGGTGACGGTGCTGCCGGCGAGGACCAGGTCGCTGGTCCAGGCGGCGATGTCGCGTGACTCGGCGGTGGCTGGACGTGGGGCGACGCGTTGCCGGCTGCTGCTGTCGTCGATGCTCAGGCAGTCGCCGTGGCGGGTGGCGTTTTGCAGCAGGTACGTGCGGATGGCGATGGCCAAAGCTTTGGCGGCTTCGGCGGGTTCGGGTCTGGCTTCGCGCTGGAGGACGCGGGCGACGTATTCTTCGCGGTCCAGACGGGCGATCAGTTGGTCTTTCAGCAAAAACAGTTCGCCGTCGCTGTGGATATCGAGTTGGTTGCCGTTGGTGAATTCGACGCGGTAATCGCCCAGCAAGGGCCCGGACTCAACCGCACGATCCCCCGTCAGAACGCGCCCGATGGGATAGCGTGAAAACAGCCCCACCTCGACACACCGTCCCGCATCCGAAGGCCAATCCACCGGCAACACCGAAGCCAACGCCCCACCGTAGTGACGCAAGACCATTTGACTGGTCCCACGCC
>NZ_JAHBDP010000015.1:0-10526 GCF_019956495.1 Pseudomonas sp. BF-B-26
CGCGAAAGCGGTGTGTCAGTCACCATTGATGTTGCCTGACACTCCGCCTTCGCGAGCAAGCCCGCTCCCACAGTTGATTTGCGTCGCTACATGCTTTGCACGATCGATCACGGTGCCAAACGATTTCGCTGCCAAACGCCATCGCGCAACCGGTAATCGAGACGATCATGCAAGCGGTCGGCACGGCCCTGCCAGAACTCCAGACGCTCAGGGTGCAAGCAGTAGCCGCCCCAATGTTCGGGCCGCGGCACGGTCTTGCCGGCAAAACGTTGGGTGGTTTGTAGCAACAGCGATTCAAGCTCGGCCCGATTGGCCAGCGGCCGGCTTTGCGGTGAAGCCCAGGCGCCCAGGCGACTGTCCTGTGAGCGGGAATCGAAGTACGCATCCGACAGCGTCGCGTCGAGCCTGGAGACCTGGCCTTCGATACGTATCTGACGCTCCAGCCCCGGCCAGAAAAAGGTCATGGCGGCATGCGGGTTGGCCGCCAGTTGCTGGCCTTTGTCGCTCTGGTAATTACCGAAGAATGTGAAGCCTTCATCGCTCAAACCCTTGAGCAGCAGGACCCGGGCGTGCGGGCGCCCTTCACTGTCGACCGTCGCCAACACCATGCTGTTGGCTTCGACAGGCGCGCGCTCGGTGTCGCGGGCCAGTTGCAGCCATTGCCGGAACATCGCTATCGGGTCCTCCAGCGCCGAGTCGTCTTGCAGGCCAAAAAGGGTGTAGTTGCGGCGCATCTGTGCCAGGGAAAGGGGCATGACGGTGATCTCCAAAAAGGGTTCTGCCCAGTGTGCGACACACTGCGCAACAGCACCTTGATCACCATCAACACTTGGCACGCCCAGCCTTATTTAAGGCGCAGACGCCGAGCCAGTTTGTGCAGGTTGCTGGGGTCGACTTCCAGAATCCGCGCGGCGCTGGCCCAGTTTTCCCCGGACAGGCTCAAGGCCTGGAGGATTTTCTTGCGCTGGTAATCATCGACCGCTTCACCCAGGGGCTGGAACGGCTCATCAGCCGTCACGTCCAGGGGACTTTCGACGACCGCGCCCTGCCCACCCATGGCACTGTCGAGGTCCAGAATCTCGGGCTCCAGGGTCATGATCAGCGTACGACTGGTGCCGCGACTGAGTTGCTTCAACGCGGCCCGGCTGATCACATGTTCCAGCTCGCGCACGTTGCCCGGCCAACTGTAAGTCAGCAGCGCACGCTCGGCCGCCGGCGACAGACGCAAACCGCGAAGACCGAGCCGTGCCCGATTAAGTTCAAGGAAATGCCCGGCCAGCATCAACACGTCATTACCCCGCTCGCGCAGCGGCGGAATCGGCACCGGGTACACCGAGAGCCGGTGATACAGATCGGCCCGAAACAAGCCGTCGCGGATGCTGTCCGGCAGGTGTCGATTGGTCGCGGCGATGATGCGCACATCGACATGCAGCGGCTTGTCGGCGCCGAGGCGCTGGATCTCGCCGTTTTGCAGGGTACGCAGCAACTTCGCTTGCACGGCCAATGGCAATTCACCGACCTCGTCGAGAAACAGCGTGCCACCGTTGGCCGCATCGAAACGCCCGGCACGGTCACTGGTGGCGCCGGAAAACGCGCCTTTGACATGGCCGAACAATTCACTCTCTGCCAGAGACTCCGGCAACGCGGCGCAGTTGACCTGCACCAGCGGCTTATGACTGCGGCGCGACAGACGATGCAAGCGCCGGGCGAACAGCTCTTTGCCGACGCCGGTCTCGCCCAACAGCAACACCGGCAGCTCGGAATCGGCCAGCACGTCCAGTTCATTGAGCAACAGATGCAGCACCTCGCTCTGCCCGAGGATTTCGCCTTCATCAGCTGGCCTGCGCACGTCTTGAATATCGCTGCGGGACAAGCGCAGGCTGCGGTTTTCCTGCTCGAGCCGGGTGACTCGCACGGCGGCTTCGATCTGCAAGGTGCAGCGCTTGAGTTCTTCCCGCGCACGGCTGTCGAAAGTCCCGGCGTGCAGCGCATCGAGGGTGATCGCGCCCCAGATCCGCCCCTCCACGTACAGGCTCACGCCCATGCAGTCATGCACGGGCATCGGTTCGCCGGCGTGATTGTCGAGCAAGCCGTCATAGGGGTCCGGCAGGCGACTGTCGGGCTCGAACCAGGTGGGTTCGCGCGACGCCATGATCGCCGCCAGCCGCGGATGCTGGGCGATGACAAACCGACGCCCCAACGCTTCATGCACCAGCCCCACCGTCGCCACCGGCCTGAGGCTGTCGTCATCCAGACGCAGCAATCCCACGGCGCCACTGTTGAAGTATTCGCGCAAGGTCTGGACCAATCGTTGCAACCGCACAGCATTGGGCAACTCGACAATCAGGTCGGCCGCCAGGCTTTCTCGCAGCATGGTAGTTATTACCCTCTATGGTTGGATTCACCCTAAAGCGTCCGGGTGCCTATCACCACAACTAAAAATTAAGCCATATTTTTCAATACGTTAAAGATGGCATGCCGGGTGCAATGAGCCTGAGGAACCGTTGAAATCCAAACAAGGAACCCCCTGATGAGCCTGACCCTACTGGAACAAAGCCTCGGCCAACTGGCTTGCGATATTCCCGGCGCCACGCGGATCTTTCACACCTTCAAACTGGACTTCTGTTGTGGCGGGCATAAAAGCCTGCGCGAAGCGGCCGCTGGCAAAGACCTCGATCCGGTGCTGATCGCCGATGCGCTGCACCGGCTGCAAGACACCGGCGAAACCCAACACGACTGGCGCAGCGAACCGTCGGAGCTGTTGATCGCCCACCTTCTGGCGCGCTATCACGCCCGCCATCGCGAGCAACTGCCGGAACTGATCCGCCTGGCCCGTCGCGTCGAGCAGGTCCACGGTGCGCGCAGCAGCTGCCCCAACGGCCTGGCCGATCTGCTGACCGACATGCAACAAGAACTCGAAGGTCACATGCTCAAGGAAGAACAAGTGCTGTTCCCGATGCTGCAACAGGGCATCGGCCCTCAGGCCGCGCCGCCGATCCAGGTGCTGCGCTTTGAACATGATCAACATGGCGAAGCCCTCGAAAAGCTGCTCGCGCTGACCAACAACATCACCCCGCCAGCCGATGCCTGTAATACCTGGCGCGCCCTGTATCGTGGGCTGGTGGAGTTTCGTGATGACCTGATGCAACACATCCATCTGGAAAACAACGTGTTGTTTGTTAACGCCTTGAACCGTCGTCACTGATCGATTGCAGCTCACACCCAACCCGCGCCAACCCTCCGGTTGACGCGGGTTTTGTCTGTCAGGGACGGCGGGCGATCAACCGTGCCAATAGAACATGGCCTTGGCCAGGATCACGATCAACACCATGTGCCCGAGGATGCTGCGGCGAATCCAGCTGGCGCGGGTCGTGGTCAGGCGTGCGCTTTTCAGCCAGTACGCCAGCAGGAAGTAATGGCCGATGATGCTCAGGGCCAGGATGATCTTCAGGCTCAGCAACGTGCCAAAACTGCTCGCCAGCGGCTGACTCAATACGCCACGGTGTTGCCACGCCAGGCTGATGCCGGCGCCATACAACAGCAGCACCACGCCATGCAGCACCTTGCGCGAACGCACCGCGATCGCTTGATCGGCGCCCGTTTGCGCGGTAACCGCCACTTGCTGGCGGGCGTTGTGCCAGATCACCACCTCGAAAAACAGCGTGCCGATGAAGGCAATCGCCGCCAGTAAGTGGGTGACCAGTAAAAAGGGATATAACACTGGCAGCCTCCATCAGTTCGCTTGCTTAGCCTGGATGGCCGTCCACCCGGGCCCGCAGCAGCATCGGCCCGTAGCGCCAGGCGTACAGCACAAACGCCAGCACCCAACACAGACCGGCCAGCCACAACGCAGGCAGGGGAAAGAACAGGATCAACACGACCCGGCTCAGACACGCCAGGTTGAGCAAAATGAACGCCAGGGTCATGCCCGACGGAGGCTCCAGCGCTCGGCCGGTGTGGCCCAGGCTAACCCGCGCGATCATCGCCAGCACCAGGCCGCCCATGGCGCCGATGGTCAGGCAATGTACCGCCAGACTCGGATTGATCGGCGCACCGAAATGCCACAGCGCCATTGCAAGACAGGCCACCGCCAACCAGGCATACGCCAGGTACAACGACCACAGCAACGGCACGTGCCAGAGGGCGCGATCATGCCAGCGAACCAGACGCACCAGGTGCCCGGCGGCCAACACGACAAACAACAGGCCGACCCAGAGATTGGGGTCAAGCGCAGGTCCGGCGGCATATAACAACGCCACCAGCGGTGAGCCAATCAGCAGCAGCCAATCCAGCCACGGCCAAGGGGTCACGCCATCGACCTTGCCGAGGCCGCGCTGGATGAAAAACGGAATGACGCGCCCGCCGATCAAGCCCATCATCGCCGCCACCAGCCAGAGGCCGGTCAGCACGCCTTGACGCTGCCAGCCTTCATGACCTTCGATGAGGCCGTACAGGGACAACCCGTCGGCCGCCGCTAACAACAACAGCACCACCGCAATCGGGTAGTTACGTTTCTGCCGCACCTTCCACAAGGTGAAACCCATGAGCGCGGCCACCGCCAGCGGGAACGCCAATTCCAGCACCGCGAGCACCGGCCACGGCGCATTGACCAGCCAGGCCACGCGCGCCAACAACCACAGCAGCGCCAGAGCGGCCAGGGGTCGCCCGCTGAGGCCGGGACGACCGGTCCAGGTCTGCACCGCCGTCAGGAGAAAGCCTGCGATGATTGCCAGGCCGAACCCGAACAGCAATTCGTGTCGATGCCAGCCCAGCCAGCCACCCGCCGGCTGCCAGCCGGACAGCGCACCACTGAAGGCGGCCAGCCAGAGCGGAATGACCAGCACTGCCAACAGGCAGCCGGCGAGGAAAAATGGCCGAAAGGCCAAACGTAACAGCGGCGCGATGGCCATCGCTTTACGGCGGTCGAGCACTTGCATAAAGCCACTCCTTTACCTTGCTGCTGACCTGACGCCAATCCACATGCGTCGAGGTAAGTCCGGGGGCAATGATCGGGTATTGGCGATCAATTGCCTTTGTCGCAGATCAAGTGTGCAAGGGGCGTGCCCCGATGCTCATTCGAACCCCGTGGTGAGAGGACTTGCCCCCTGTGGGAGCGAGCGGGCTCCCACAGGGGTGGTCGAGTCAGGGTAGAAATAACCATTAAAGGGTTATTCAAACCCTAAACCTCGTGGTCGTTTTTACCCTCTTTTCTGACAACCCTAATAAACAAGGGCCTCCAGGCATGGCCCGCGTCTTGCTCACGCTTTCAGCAATCAAAAAAACTTTGGTCCCTCTCGATCCCCAGGAGTCGTCATGAAAAAAGTCATCCAGCCACTGGCCTGGTTTGTGGTGCTGACCTCGGTTCTGGCGTTGGCCAGCGGCGTCTCGCTGGGCCTCGTTTGACTTGATCGCTATCCCCTCCTCAATCTTCAGGATGAATTCTTATGGTGCTTCATCGTGTCCATCACCAGATTCTGCGCAGTCATCACTTGTTCGAGCCGTTGAACGAAGAACAGCTGGATGAACTGATGAGTACCAGCCACTTGTTGAGCATCGACAAGGGCGAACCGTTGTTCCGCCAGGGTGAGCCGGCAGACTCGTTCTATTTCGTGATTGCCGGTGCGGTGAAAATCTACCGCCTGACACCGGATGGGCAGGAGAAAGTGTTTGAGGTGATCGGCGATCGGCAAACCTTCGCCGAGGCGATGATGCTGATGGACACCCCGAATTATGTGGCCTCGGCCGAAGCCATCTGCCCGACTCAGCTCTATCGGATATCCAACAACACCTACATGCGCCTGCTGCAGAGCAATAGCCGGCTGACCTTTGCGTTGCTCGGCAAGCTCTGCGTTCGCCTGCATCAGCGGGTCAACGAAATCGAAACCCTGTCCCTGAAAAACGCCACCCACCGGGTCGTGCGCTATCTGCTGACGCAACTGGTGCGCCAGCAAACCGTTGACAGCCAATTCGAGCTGCCGATGGCCAAGCAATTGATTGCCGGGCATCTGTCGATCCAGCCGGAAACCTTTTCGCGGATCATCCGTCGCCTGATCGATGAAAACATCATCACCCAGGACGGCCGCCAGATCGCCATTCTCGATCGTCTGCGCCTGGAACAGTTCGAGTGAGTGCCATGCCCGTCTGTTTGTATTGCCAACACACCAACCCCGCACAAGAAACCGAGTGCCGCCAATGCGGCATGCCCCTGCCGGCATTGGCGGCACAGGCGGGGGAACGCCGGCTGCGCCAATTCATGTGGTTCTGCATCGGCCTGACGATCTTCTGCGTGACGATGTTTTTCTGGCTGCCGCGTAGCATCTCCTGAAGCCTCACCGCAATGTTCAATCCCCCCCCCCTCGCGCCTGTGAAGCACAGCCCTGTTTGGACCGGGAACAGGGTGGACCTGTGGCGAGGGGACTTGTCCCCGTTGGGTCGCGAAGCGGCCCCTCTTGATTGCGCATCGACCGCAGGGGCCTGCTGCGCAGTCCAACGGGGACAAGTCCCCTCGCCACAGGTCTACCATTTCCCCGGTGTGTTGATCACGGCTGGGTCAGCTGGCGATACAACTGCGGCAAGCGCAGGGGTAGTTGTTCGGGCTGGCGGATCAAGGTGTAGCCATTGGCGCCGAACATGTACGGCAGGTAATCCCCGGCCTCGCGGTCAATCGTGATACAGAACGGCGTCAACCCCTGGCGCCGCGCCTCCAGCACCGCTTCGCGGGTGTCTTCAACGCCGTAGCGCCCCTCATACAAATCCAGATCATTCGGTTTGCCATCCGTGAGCAGCAGCAACAGTTTGCTGCGGCGTTTGCTCTTGCCCAGCAGTTGGGTGGCGTGGCGGATGGCGGCGCCCATGCGGGTGTAATACCCCGGTTTGAGCCCTTGAATGCGACCGCGGGTGTTGTCGTCATAACGCTGGGTGAAGGACTTGAGTTCCTGCATGCGCACTTGATGACGACGCAGTGAGGAAAACCCGTACAGGGCGAAATCATCACCCAGCACCGACAGGGTTTCGCCGAACAGCAACAAGCTGTCGCGGATCACATCAATCACCCGATGCTCATCGTTCAAGTGCGCGTCGGTGGACATCGACACATCGGCCAGCAACAGGCACGCCAGGTCGCGGCGCGTCTGCCGTTGTTCCATGAACAGACCGCGTTCCGCACACTGGCCATGCTCGCGTTCGACGTGAAAATCCAGCCAGGCCTGCATGTCCAGTTCAGACCCTTGAGGTTGCTGGCGCAGCCATTGGCGATCATTGCGCAGGTGCTCGAACTGGCGGCGCAGACGGTGCGCCGAGGCCTTCAGCCGTGGCGGCAATGACTGCGCCTCGCAGTCACGGGGCACCATCATTTGCAGGTTGACGAAGCTGTCCTGCATCTGCTGTTTGCGGTAATCCCACTCTGGCAGCTTGATGCCCTCGCCCAAGGGAATATCGTCGACATCGGCCGGTGGCAGATCCAGGTGCAGCTTGAGGCCGCCGCCCTTGCGCAGACGGGTGCGCGACAGGCTCAACTCGTCGAGGTCCTCAGCGACTCTGGCCGCGTCCGGGTCTTCACTGTCGTCTGACCAGCGATCCAGGTCGACGTGTTCGGTCCAGCTGAACAGGTTCTCCAGGCGCACGATCAACAACCCGCCGTCGCGGCTGCCTTCATCGATCCGCTTGGCGCGTTTGCTTCCCCCTTTCTGCTCACCGGGCGGGGTCGTCAGCGATTCTTCCGACTCGTCACCGAGGTCGGCAGCCTGCGGGCTGGCGAGGTTTTGCGGTGGGTACAGCCACAGCGGCAGCGGCCACGCGGCCCGTTCGCTGCGGGGAAAATGTTCGACACTGCCCGGCTCGCGTAGCGCCTGGCATAACGCCCGCTCCAGCGCCGCTTCGCCGGTGTTCAATGTGGCCGGATCCGGGCGTAGTTGCAGATGGGCATCGACCAAACGTTTGTACCGGGCACGCAACGCGGGATAGCGCCGCAACAGCTGTTGCGTCCAGCGTTGATTGTCCCGACCCCAGTGCCGCATCTGCCCGGCCTGGGCCGCCAGCAATGCGAGCCAGCGATAGAGTTCCTCGTTCAGCGCGACTTCAGGAAACACCGCCAGGCTCGACGGCAGACGCAGGTTCGCCTCGTCGCACCACGCCAAGGGCACTTGCTTGCAAGTGCCGGCGATCTGCTGCAGCACGTTGCGTCGCAACAGCAGGTCGCGGTCGCTGGCGGCTTCGACACCAATGCCACTGGCGCCGCCCATGGCGCGAAACAGCAGCGCCAGTGGTCGTTGCTGGCTGGCCAGCTCGACCCGTGCTTCGGGGAAGTCCGGGCTGGCGCGCCGGGTGATGAAGCGATGCCAGACGCTGCCGACCCACTCTTCCAATTCGACGGTAAAGGCCATGGTCATTGCCCTTTTTGTAAAGCAAAAAAACGGCCCGCTGTATCAGCCGGGCCGACCTTTTCTAGCCGTTACAGCGGCTCATGAAGGAACCACCGCAGCCGGGGCGCGCAAGGCTGCGCGGCCACGCTGCTTGAAGCTGAACAGGTAACACGCGAGCCCGGCGAAGAACCCGAGACCGGCACCCAGACGAGCCCAGAACAACACTTGCAGATGTTCCACCGTGGCCATGAATGGCAACGCGACTCCATCGACCTGCCAGCGTTGCAGGTAGACCTGCACGACACCCGCAGCAGTGAGGAACAGCGTGATCATCACCATCGACAGGGTCATCAACCAGAAGCCCCAGATTTCATAGGTCTGCGAACGCTCGTCAGCCGCTTCACCCAACCCGCGCAATCGCGGCATGGCGTAGCTGATCAAGGTCATCACGATCATCGCGTAAGCACCGTAGAAGGCCAGGTGACCGTGAGCAGCCGTCAGTTGCGAGCCATGGGTGTAGAAGTTGACCGGTGCCAGGGTGTGCAGAAAACCCCAGACGCCTGCACCGAAGAACGCGGTGACCGTAGTGCCCTTGGCCCACAGCGTGGCGGCGCGGTTCGGGTGTTGCCGGCGACGGTTCTTCACCATGCTGAAAGCGAAGATCACCATGGCCAGGAACGGTAGCGGTTCGAGTGCCGAGAAGATTGAACCGACCCACAACCAGACCTCGGGCGCACCGATCCAGAAGAAGTGGTGACCGGTACCGATGATCCCCGTTATCAGCGCCATGGCGATGATCACATACAGCCATTTCTCCACGACTTCCCGGTCTACACCGGTGATCTTGATCAGGACAAACGCGAGCATCGAACCCATGATCAGTTCCCACACGCCCTCTACCCAAAGATGCACGACCCACCACCAGTAGAACTTGTCGCGGGCCAGGTTGCCGGGGTTGTAGAAGGAGAACAGGAAGAACACCGCGAGCCCGATCAACCCGGTCATCATCACCATGCTGACGGTGGTCTTGCGACCTTTGAGCAAGGTCATGCCGATGTTGTAGAGGAAGCCCAGGCACACCACCACAATGCCCATCTTGGTGATGGTCGGCTGTTCCAGGAACTCTCGTCCCATAGTCGGCAGCAGCTCGTTGTGGGTCAGCTTGGCCAGGCCGGCATATGGCACCAGCAGGTAGCCCAGGATCGTCAGCACGCCAGCGGCGGCGAATACCCAAAACAGGATGATCGCCAGTTTCGGACTGTGCAGTTCGCGGTCGGCCTCTTCCGGAATCAGGTAGTAGGCGGCGCCCATGAACCCGAACAGCAGCCAGACGATCAGCAGGTTGGTGTGCACCATCCGCGCCACGTTGAAGGGGATGATCGGGAACAGAAAGTCCCCTATCACGTATTGCAGGCCCATGATCAAACCGAACAGCACCTGACCGAGAAACAGGATCAGGGCGAACACGAAGTACGGTTTGGCCACGGCTTGCGAGGCGAATTTCAGATGCGGATTAGCAATGCTCATCGCTTAGCCCTCCTTGTTTGGCGGCCAGCCATTGGTGTTGATGTTCGAGCTCCATTTGAGGAACTCGGCGATGTCATCCACCTCCTGGTCACTCAACTTGAACTGCGGCATCGCGCGTCGGCCCGGTACGCCCAGTGGCTGCATTTTCATCCAGGCATGCAGAAAGGGTTTGAAGCCCGCCTCCCCACCGCGCCGCTGGAACACGTTGCCCAGCTCAGGCGCGAAGTAGGCGCCCTCGCCCAGCAGCGTATGGCAGCCGATGCAATTGTTTTGCTCCCAGACCAACTTGCCGCGCACCACTGATTCGGTTAGCTGCGCTTCATTGCTGCGGGCCGGAAAGGTCTGTTCCGTGTGATAGGTCAAGGCCAGGAATATCAGGAAGAAGAAGATGCTTCCCCCGAAGTAGATATTCCTGGCCATGCCTTTGGTGAAGGTCTCTGACATGGTCGCTTCCTCTTTGCTTGGCCCGTCCATGATAGGAAGCGAAGGGTTGAAACCTGCTTGATGGCGATCAAGAAAGGCAGATGGTTTTGGTCGGGTATTGCCGACGACGCAAATCAAATGTGGGAGCGGGCTTGCTCGCGAAGGCGGTGTGTCAGTCGCAATTGATGTGCCTGACACACCGCCCTGTCTCTTATA
>NZ_JAHBDP010000016.1:0-10432 GCF_019956495.1 Pseudomonas sp. BF-B-26
TTTGTATTGTTTGGGCGGGCCTCTTCGCGAGCAAGCCCGCTCCCACAGGGGATCTAGGGTGAACACAATATTGATGACCAGCAGAGATCAACTGTGGGAGCGGGCTTGCTCGCGATGAGGCCGGAACAGACAACACACCTTTCCCCGCAGACAACAAAAAGCCCACCAATCGGCGGGCTTTTTGTTTTACCGCGCTATCAGAACAACTTCAGCTTCGGCGCTTCTTCTTTCAACGGTTCGTTCTTCGCGGTCTGCTCGTTCCAGCCACCGCCCAGTGCCTTGTACAGATTGACGGCACTGACCAGCTGCGCCAGACGGTCGGTGATCAGTACTTGTTCAGCACTGAACAGCTGACGCTGGGCATCGAGGAAGGTCAGGTTGCTGTCGACACCAATGCGATAACGACGCTCGGCCAGACGGTAGTAGTCCTGGTTGGCGTTGACGAAATCACGCTGGGCCTGCAACTGATCGGTGTAGGTCTGGCGCGCGGCCAGGCCGTCGGCGACTTCCTGGAAGGCCGTTTGAATGGACTTCTCGTAGTTCGCCACGCCGATGTCTTTCTGGATTTTTGAATAATCCAGGCTGGCGCGCAGGCTGCCTGCGTTGAAGATCGGCAGGTTGATCTGCGGCTGGAACAACCAGGTGCCCGAACCGCCCTTGAACAGGCCGGACAGGTCCGGGCTCAGGGTCCCGGCATTGGCTGTCAGGCTGATGCTCGGGAAGAACGCAGCCCGCGCCGCGCCGATGTTGGCGTTGGCGGCTTTCAGGTTGTATTCGGCCTGAAGGATGTCCGGACGGCGTTGCAGCAAGTCCGATGGCAGACCGGCCGGCACTTCGCTCAGCAGGTCGTCAGCCAATGGCTTGGCCGCTTGCAGATTGGCCGGGATGCCAGTGCCGAGCAGCAACGCCAGGCTGTTTTCATCCTGGGCGACTTGACGGGTGTACTTGGCTTTTTGCGCGCGGGCGTTTTCCACCGAGGTACGCGACTGGGCCAGATCCAGGGCCGAGGCCACCCCCACTTCGTTGCTGCGGGCGGTGAGCTTGTAGCTCTCCTCGAACGCACCCAGGGTGTCCTGGGTCAGTTTCAGCAGTTCCTTGTCGGCCTGCCAGGTCAGGTAGGCGTTGGCCACACTGGCCACCAGGCTGATCTGGGTGCTGCGTCGTGCTTCTTCGGTGGCGAAGTACTTCTGCAGGGCTTCTTCGCTCAGGCTGCGAACCCGACCGAACAGGTCAAGTTCATAGGCGCTGATGCCGACCGTGGCCGAGTAGGAACTGTTGATGTCCGTTTGGCCGGTCTGCGAGGCCCGGGCCGGGACCCGTTGACGGCTGCCGGTACCGTTGGCCGACACGGCCGGGAACAGATCGGCACGCTGGATGCGGTATTGAGCCGCAAAGGCGTCGATGTTCAACGCCGCGACACGCAGGTCACGGTTGTTTTCCAGGGCGACCTGGATCAGTTGTTGCAGCGCCGGGTCATGGAAAAACTGCTTCCAGCCCTGTTCGGCGGCAGCCTGGGCAGGCGCTTGGGCCGGTGAATACGCCGGGCCTTGCGGGTATTGACCCGCGACCGGTGCTTCAGGCTGCTGATAATCGGGTATCAGCGAGCAGCCACCGAGCACGAAGGCGGCAACAGCCAGGGAAAGTAGCGACTTGCTCATAAGCCAGCCTCTTTAGAAGGTTCTAGAGCGTCGTCCTGGTCAGCAATTTTGCGCTGCCCCATGGCCGACACGGTGACGAAAAACAGCGGGACCCAGAATATCGCCAAAACGGTGGCGGTGATCATACCGCCAATCACCACGGTACCGATGGCGTGTTGGCTACCCGAGCCGGCGCCAGTGGAAATGGCCAGCGGCACGACGCCCAGGACAAACGCCAGGGACGTCATGATGATCGGACGCAAACGCATGCGGCAAGCCTCGATGGCGGCCTCCTGCAAGCTCTTGCCCTGTTCATGCAGGTCTTTGGCGAACTCGACGATCAGAATGGCGTTTTTCGCCGCCAGACCAATGGTGGTCAACAGACCCACCAGGAAGTACACGTCATTGGACAGACCGCGCAAGCTGGTCGCCATCAAGGCACCGATAATCCCCAGCGGCACCACGAGCACCACCGCAATCGGAATCGACCAGCTTTCATACAACGCGGCCAGACACAGGAACACCATCAGGATCGACAACGCGAACAGCGCCGGCGCCTGCGAGCCCGCCAGTCGTTCTTCGTACGACAGGCCGGTCCAGGAAATACCGACACCGGCCGGCAGTTTCTGGGCCAGGGCTTCGACTTCGGCCATGGCTTCACCGGTGGAATAGCCGGGTGCCGGGGCACCGAGGATTTCCATCGCTTCTACGCCGTTGTAACGCGACAGCTTCGGCGCACCGTAAATCCACTCACCCTTGGCGAACGCGGAGAAGGGAACCATGGTGCCGGCGCTGTTGCGTACGTACCATTTCTTCACGTCTTCAGGGCTCATGCGCGCGCCCGGCTGGCCTTGTACGTAAACCTTCTTCACCCGACCGCGGTCGATGAAGTCGTTGACGTAGCTACTGCCCAGCGCAATCGACAGGGTGCTGTTGATGTCGGCGATGGTAATGCCCAGGGCACTGGCCTTCTCGTCATCGATTTCCAGTTGGTATTGCGGCTCGTCGTTCAGACCGTTCGGGCGGACCTGCGACAGCACCTTGCTCTGCGCCGCCATACCGAGGAACTGGTTGCGTGCAGCCATCAGTGCGTCGTGACCGATACCGGCACGGTCTTGCAGGAACACGTCGAAACCGGTGGCGTTACCCAGTTCCAGCACCGCCGGAGGTGCGAACGCAAACACCATGGCGTCACGGAAGGTGAAGAAATGCTGCTGGGCACGGGCCGCAACTTTGAACACGCTGTTGTCGGCGTTACGTTCGTGCCACGGTCTGAGCATGATGAACGCCATGCCCGAACTCTGACCACGGCCGGCGAAGTTGAAGCCGGTCACGGTAAACACCGAGGCCACCGCGTCACCTTCACCGCCGTCCTTGCCCGGACGCAGCAGGAACTCACGCATCTCGTCCACGACCACTTGCGTGCGCTGGGAACTGGAACCGGCCGGGGTTTGCACCTGGGCAAACAGTACACCTTGGTCTTCTTCCGGCAGGAACGCGGATGGAATACGCAGGAACAACCAGATCATGCCGACGACGATGATCACGTACACCAGCAGATACGGCACCTTGTTGCGCAGAATGTTGCCAACGCCGCGCTCGTAGCTTTTCACACTACGGTCGAAGTTGCGGTTGAACCAGCCGAAAAATCCGCGTTTCGGGACGCCGTGCTCACCCTTGGGAATCGCTTTGAGCATGGTGGCGCAGAGCGCCGGGGTAAAGATCAGTGCGACCAGTACCGACAGGGCCATGGCCGAGACGATGGTGATCGAAAACTGCTTGTAGATCACTCCGGTGGAACCGCCGAAGAATGCCATCGGCAACAGTACCGCCGAGAGCACCAGGGCAATACCGACCAGTGCACCCTGGATCTGCCCCATGGATTTCTTGGTGGCCTCCTTGGGTGACAGGCCTTCTTCGCTCATGACCCGTTCGACGTTCTCCACCACGACGATGGCGTCGTCCACCAGCAAACCGATGGCCAGCACCATGCCGAACATGGTCAGGGTGTTGATGCTGAAACCGAACGCCGCGAGGATCCCGAAGGTCCCCAGCAGTACCACGGGCACGGTCATCGTGGTGATGACGGTGGCGCGGAAGTTTTGCAGGAACAGGAACATCACCAGGAACACCAGCACGATCGCTTCGACCAGGGTTTCAACCACACCCTTGATCGACTCGGTCACCACCGGCGTGGTGTCGTACGGGAAGACCACTTCCATCCCTTGCGGGAAGAACGGCTTGAGGGATTCGATGGTCTTGCGCAGCGCTTTTGCCGTGTCGAGGGCGTTGGCACCGTTGGCCAGTTTCACCGCCAGACCGGAGGCCGGGCTGCCGTTGAACTGGGCGCTGATCGAGTAGTTTTCACCGCCCAGACCGACATCCGCCACGTCGCCGACACGCACTTGCGAGCCATCCTTGTTGACCTTCAGCAGGATGGCCTTGAACTGCTCAGCCGTTTGCAGACGGGTCTTGCCGATGATCGTCGCGTTCAGTTGCTGACCGGCCACGGCAGGCAAGCCACCGAGTTGACCGGACGACACCTGGACGTTTTGCGCGGCGATGGCGGTTTTCACGTCGCCCGGGGTCAGGTTGAAGTTGTTCAACTTGGCCGGGTCGAGCCAGATCCGCATTGCGTACTGGGCACCGAAGACCTGGAAGTCACCCACACCGGCGGTCCGCGAGATCGGGTCCTGCATGTTCGACACGATGTAGTTGGACAGGTCGTCCTTGGTCATGCTGCCGTCGCGCGACACCACGCCGATCACCATCAGGAAGTTTTTCACTGCCTTGGTCACGCGGATACCCTGTTGCTGCACTTCTTGCGGCAGCAGCGGGGTGGCCAGGTTCAGCTTGTTCTGGACCTGAACCTGCGCGGTATCGGAGTTGGTGCCCTGCTCGAAGGTCGCGGTAATGGTCATGCTGCCGTCGGAGTTACTTTCCGAGGAGACATAACGCAAGTTATCGATACCGTTGAGCTGTTGCTCGATCACCTGGACCACGGTGTCCTGCACGGTTTGTGCGGACGCGCCCGGGTAGGTCACAGAGATCGCAATGGCCGGAGGCGCAATGCTCGGGTATTGGTTGATCGGCAGTTTGAGGATCGAGAGTGCCCCGACCAGCATGATGACCAGGGCAATTACCCAGGCAAAAATCGGACGGTCGATAAAAAATCTGGACATGGTTTACTCCCCTTTGCCGCTGGAAGCCTTGTTAGCTACCTGTGCGGGGGCCGGGTTCTTTGCGCCAACGTTAGTCGCTTCACTGGCCTTTACTTCGACGCCAGGTTTAACGAATTGCAGTCCTTCGGTGATCAGGCGGTCGCCAGCCTTCAGGCCGTCTTCGATCAACCATTGGTTGCCGACGGTGCGGCTGGCCTTGAGGTGACGCAGTTCGACCTTGTTATCCGGGCCGACGACCAGCGCGGTCGGGGTGCCTTTGAGATCACGGGTCACGCCTTGTTGCGGAGCGAGGATCGCCGCGCTGTTCACACCGGCCTGCAGTTGGGCGTGTACAAACATGCCGGGCAGCAGGGTGTGGTCAGGGTTCGGGAATACCGCACGCAAGGTCACGGAACCGGTGGTCTGGTCTACCGAGACTTCCGAGAACTCGAGCTTGCCTTCCTGTTTGTACTGGCTGCCGTCTTCGAGGGTCAGCTTGACCGCGGCCGCGTTGTCGCCGGATTTTTGCAGTCGACCGCTTTCCAGTTCGCGGCGCAGTTCCAGCAGCTCTACCGAAGACTGGGTCACGTCGACATAGATCGGGTCGAGTTGCTGAATCACCGCCATCGCTTCGACCTGGCCGCTGGTGACCAGCGCGCCTTCAGTCACGGTCGAGCGGCCGATGCGGCCGGAGAGCGGCGCGTAAACCTTGGTGTAACGCACATTGATCTGGGCGCTTTGCAGGGCGGCTTCCGATTGCAACCGGTTGGCCAGGGCCGTGTCGTATTCCTGACGGCTCACCGCCTGTTCGCTGACCAACTGCTTGTAGCGGTCGGAAATCGATTTGGTCTGTTGCAGGTTGGCTTCGGCGCTTTTCAGAGTGGCTTCATAAACCGCCGGATCGATCTGATACAGCTGCTGGCCGGCTTTGACGTCGCCGCCTTCCTTGAACAGGCGCTTGAGAATGATGCCGTTGACCTGAGGGCGAACTTCGGCGATGCGGTACGCGCTGGTACGGCCCGGAAGCTCGGAGGTCAGGGTGAAGGCTTGAGGTTGCAGAGTAACGACGCCGACCTGAGGGGGTGGTGCGGCAGGTGCCGCCTCTTCCTTTTTGCATCCGCTGAGCAGCGATGCCAAGGCGAGGGCGGTGACCAGAGCGGTAACAGCTGGCTTGAATTGCATGAAAATCCTCGGGTCAGGCGCGCAAATTGCGCACTCGAAAGGTGGAAAGGTAAAAAATGTGCGCTGAGTGGATAAGTAGCTTGCTAAGGAATATACTTACGTTCATGGTTGTTTGTAAATACCTTGGTCGCGTATCCACACCGTTACAAAAGCCGTTCAAGGGTTCGAATTGTAGGCCGGGGACGACGTCTGAGAGCGATCGCCCCACTTTTATTCAGCTGATGTTCAGACATCGCTGAAGCATCCTGATTGAGGTTGTACTGTCATGGTCCGTCGCACCAAAGAGGAAGCTCAAGAAACCCGCAGCCAGATACTGGAAGCGGCAGAAAAGGCCTTTTACGAAAGGGGCGTGGCGCGCACGACACTGGCGGATATCGCTACCCTGGCCGGGGTCACTCGCGGGGCCATCTATTGGCATTTCAGCAACAAGGCGGATCTGGTGCAGGCCATGCTTGATACCTTGCATGAGCCGCTGGATGAAATGGCCAAGGCCAGTGAAAGCGAAGATGAACTCGACCCCTTGGGCTGCATGCGCAAACTGCTGATTCATTTGTTTCATCAAGTTGCCATGGATCCGAAAACCCGACGCATCAATGAGATTCTGTTTCATAAGTGCGAATTCACCGATGAAATGTGCGACCTGCGCCAGCAGCGCCGAGCGGTCAGCCTTGATTGCAATGTGCGAATCGCCCTGGCCCTGAGTAATGCGGTCAATCGGGGACAGTTACCGGAAAGCCTCGATACGGCCCGCGCGGCCATCAGCCTGCATGCATACATCGACGGCATCCTGTATCAGTGGCTGTTGGCGCCCGACAGTTTTGAACTGCATATCGACGCCGAGTGTTTGGTTGATACAGGGTTGGATATGCTGCGCCTGAGCCCCAGCCTGCGCAAATGAAACAAAATACCTAATGGGGGGCTTTTATATACGTACGCTCGCCAGGTTGATAGGTAGTGAGCTACCTGATTTGTAGGGATTTTGTGAGTAACCCGGTTGCCAAAAAGCCCCGGCTCTTTCGAGTCGGGGCTTTTGCGTTTCAAGGGGAGACGCTTACAACACCGGGTAGTCGATGTAGCCGACCGGGCCCTTGGCGTAGAACAGTTCAGGACGCGCCTCGTTCAGCGGCGCATCGGCCTTCAACCGTGCCGGCAAGTCTGGGTTGGCAATGAATGGCACGCCGAAGGCCACCGCATCGGCCTTGCCGCTGGCGAGCCAGGCGTTGGCGCTGTCTTTGGTGAAGCGTTCGTTGACGATGTACGGGCCGCCGAACGCTTCTTTCAATTGTGGACCCAGGCTGTCGCCATCTTCTTTCTCGCGGGAGCAAATGAAGGCGATGCCACGTTTGCCCAGTTCGCGAGCGACGTAAGTGAAGGTCTCGGACAGATTGTCGTCGCCCATGTCATGGAGGTCGGCACGGGGTGACAGGTGCACACCCACGCGGCCTGCGCCCCAGACTTCGATCGCGGCATCGGTCACTTCCAGCAACAGGCGCGCACGATTTTCCACGGAACCGCCGTAGTTGTCGGTGCGCTGGTTGGTGCTGCTTTGCAGGAACTGGTCGAGCAGGTAACCGTTGGCGCCATGAATTTCCACACCGTCGAAACCGGCCGCCTTGGCGTTCTCGGCACCGACGCGGTAGGCGTCGACGATGTCGGCGATTTCAGCGGTTTCCAGGGCGCGTGGGGTTGGGAAGTCAGCCATTGGGCGAACCAGGCTGACATGGCCTTTTGGCTGAATGGCACTTGGTGCGACCGGCACCTCACCGCCCAGGTACGACCCGTGGGAAATACGGCCGACGTGCCACAGTTGCAGGAAAATCTTGCCGCCCGCGCCGTGGATAGCCTTGGTCACATTGGCCCAGCCACGCACTTGATCGTTGGACCAGATACCCGGGGTGTCCGGGTAGCCGACGCCCATTGGCGTGACCGAAGTGGCCTCGCTGAGGATCAGGCCGGCCGAGGCGCGCTGTACGTAGTACTCGGCCATCAGCGCGTTTGGCACGCGGCCTTCGTCTGCGCGGCAGCGGGTCAGCGGCGCCATGATGATGCGGTTGGCCAACTCGAGGTCGCCCAGTTTGATCGGATCGAAAATAGTCGTCATGAAATAGCTCTCCGGTAGAGATCAGTTGGTAGCAGGGGCCAGTTCGGGATTGCCGCTCTGACGGAAGGTAATCAGGGTCACCAGCAGGGCGAGTACCGCCAGTGCTGCTGCCGCGAGAGGAACGCTGGTCAGGCCGAAACCGTGGGCGATGACGCTGCCACCGACCCAGGCACCCAGTGCGTTGCCGATGTTGAAAGCGCCGATGTTCAGCGTCGACACCAGGTTCGGTGCGGCCTTGCCGTAGGTCACCACGTTCACTTGCAGGGCGGGCACGGCGGCAAAGCACGCGGTGGCCCAGAGGAACAGGGTGATTTCGGTCGGAATCAGTGCAACGCTGGTCCAGGTCAGTACGGTCGAGATCACGGCCATCGAGATAAAGACGCCGATCAACGTGGCGGCCATGCCTTTGTCTGCCAGTTTGCCGCCGATGATGTTGCCGACCGTCAGGCCCAGGCCGATGAGCATCAGGGTCCAGGTCACGCCTTTGGGCGAGACGCCAGTGACATCGCCGAGCAGCGGGGCGACGTAGGTGAACAGGGTGAATACCGAAGCTGCGAACAACGCGGTCATGCTCAACGACAGCCAGATTCCGGCGCCTTTGAGGGCGCGCAGTTCGGCGCGCATGTCGAGTTTCTCTTCATCGCGCTTGGCCGGCAGGAAGCGGATCAGGCCGATCAACGCGATCACACCAATCACGGTCACCGCCCAGAAGGTCGAACGCCAGCCGGCTTCCTGACCGAGCGCGGTGCCCAGCGGAACGCCGAGCACGTTGGCCAGGGTCAGGCCGGTGAACATCAAGGCCACGGCCGAAGCGCGCTTGTTCGCCGGAACCAGACCCGCTGCCACCACTGAGCCAATGCCGAAGAATGCACCGTGGCAGAGGGCGGTGACCACACGGGCAAACATCAGCACGTTGTAGTCGGTGGCCATTGCACAGAGCAGGTTGCCGACGATGAAGATGCCCATCAACACTACCAGCGCAGCCTTGCGCGGCAATCTGGAGGTGGCCAGTGCCATGAACGGCGCACCGATGGCCACGCCCAAGGCGTAACCGGTCACCAGCCAGCCGGCGCCGGGAATCGACACACCGAGGTCCGCCGCCACATCGGGCAGCAAGCCCATGATGACGAACTCGGTGGTGCCGATGGCGAAGGCGCTCAAGGCCAGAATGAGTAGCGAGAGGGGCATTGTTGATTCCTTGTCGGCTTGCTGACGTTAAGGGTCAGAGCTCTTTGCTGAAGGTCTTGAGGAATTCCTGAATGGTTTCCTCATTGCGTTTGAAAAAATGCCACTGGCCGACTTTGCGGCTGCTGATCAGGCCGGCGCGTTGCAGGGTTGCCAGGTGTGCAGACACCGTGGACTGCGACAAACCGCAACGTTGATCGATCTGCCCGGCGCAGACGCCGTGCTCGTTGCTGTGAGACTGATCGGGGAATTCGACGGTCGGGTCTTTGAGCCAGTGCAGGATTTCTCGCCGTACTGGGTGTGCCAGGGCTTTTATTATTTCGTCGAGATTGAGGGTCATGGTGTTGGGCTCGTGATGAGTAAAACGCTATATCGCGATGAGGCGAACTTTAAATCGGTAATTCGCGATATACCAATATGATTTTGGTCTGACGACCGCATAATTCGGTATATCGAGTTATAACGATATGTTGAGTGTAACGATACCAAGGCGCAGTGCTAAGCTGCGCCCATGAACTATCTCGCACATCTGCACCTCGGTGGCCAGCGCCCCGGTCAATTGCTCGGCAGTCTGTATGGCGATTTTGTCAAAGGGCGGCTGCAAGGGCAGTTCGATCCGGAAATCGAAGCGGCCATCCAGCTGCATCGCAGCATCGATGTCTTTACCGACCGCCATCCGTTGGTGGACGTTTCGTTGTCACGGTTTTCCCTGACCCGCAGGCGTTATGCCGGGATCGTGCTTGACGTGTTTTTCGATCATTGCCTGGCCCGGGACTGGACGCTGTACGCCGACCAGCCGCTGGAGCAATTCACTTCGGGTGTGTACCGGGTGCTGTCCGCCGAGGCGCAATTGCCGGAACGCCTGGCACAGATCGCGCCGCATATGGTGGCCAATGACTGGTTGGGTTCCTATCAAGAATTTGCGGTGTTGGAGCAGGTGCTGCGGGGGATTTCACGGAGGCTGACGCGACCGGAGGAGCTGGCCGCAGCGATGCAGGAATTGCGAGTGTTGTATGAACCGTTGAGCGATGACTTTCGGTTGTTCTATCCGCAGCTTCAGGATTTTGCCCAAAACTATCCGACAACATAAACCCCCTGTGGGAGCGGGCTTGCTCGCGAAAACGGTGTGTCAGCTGGCATCAATGCTGAATGACACACCGCTTTCG